>CABSYW010000036.1 GCA_902482035.1 uncultured Collinsella sp.
CCCTAGAGTTCGTCGGCAGCGTCAGATGTGTATAAGAGACAGCCCTAAGAGCAAACCACCCTTTTTAAGGGTGGTTCTGATTGCATTGTGAATGGTTTTGCAAGCGCGGAGGTATAGGAGCTCTTATTTTATGCGGCCGTGCTTGCCTCAGCTCAACTCCGCGCGTATTACTTCCCGCCGCGCACTATCGGCAATGCGAAACTGCTCGCTACTTCCGAATTCAAGAGATTTGTATGTGGATGCATCGATGTCGAACACGTAATTGTGTCCTGGCACCGAGACGGTGACGGATGCGAAGCGCCGCGAATAATCGTGGGATTGTATTTTCATTTTCAAGAGTGCTTCGCGAAGCATTTCCTCGTCAGCAAGAATAGTTGACCTGACAAACAGCTCATTTCTTCTAAAGATTTCATAATCGTCGGAGTTGAGTTTCTCCAGTTTTTTGTTAAGGGCTTCATAAACCAGCTCGAACGAATCGGTGCCCCTTGGACCAAACAGAATCCCGCTTTCATAATGCGCGCCGCACTGTTCGATCCGTTCGATTTGGCGTTTTCTCCAAGATTGGTCATCGATGAATGCGAGCCTCGAGTAAAGAGATTCAGCCTCTCTGCTTTCTCGTGATTGGGAATCTGTCACCTCGATGCCCAGAGAACGTGTCCTATCGATCAGATCTGGCTTGTCGCTGTAAGTTAGATTTCCATATTTGTTGCTATCGATAAACTGCAGAACGTGTCTTGCATAGCATTCCCAGATATCGATCCTGGTCCTATCTGGGAGTGGCTTGTCGTAATATACGCTATCGATGTGACTGTCCAAACCGCTCACCTCTGTTATTCGAATTCCTGGCTTTATGTTTTCCTTAATGAGGTTCTAGAGAATCCGTATCCATTCTTTCCGTTTCGCTGCGGATCTAATCGATTTGGCGAAGAGATATAACTCAGGGGTCAACTTGTTTGAGCTGCGTGATGCTTTCAATCGTGTCTTCAAGGTTGTCGGGGCGAAGCTTGGGTACGCATGTCGTAAATACACCGCCGCAAGCCGCGAATGTTTTTGGAATCTCTGATTCTTGGACGTAGGTTGCCTTTATTTAAACTGGCGTTTTGGCGCTACGCTTGCGCAAGCATTTTCAGCGCGGTAGTTTTTGAGGTGTAGGAAGGTGATTGACCATGCCCGAAATGTTCAATCCCAAGAACATCATCGTCACGGGCGGCTGCGGCTTCATCGGCAGCAACTTCGTGCACTACGTGGTGGAAAACCACCCGGACGTCCACGTCACCGTCCTGGACAAGCTGACTTACGCCGGCAACCCCGAGAACATCGCCGGGCTGCCCTCCGACCGCGTTGAGCTCGTCTTGGGCGACATCTGCGACGCCGAGCTGTTGGACCGCATCGTCCCGGGCCACGACGTCATCGTGCACTACGCCGCCGAGAGCCACAGCGACAACTCCATCGCCGACCCGGAGCCCTTCCTGCGCACGAACGTCGCCAACGAGTCCTGGTGGCGCCCGGCCAAGGAGGCCACCGAGGCCAGGTACCGTGCACAGGGCAAGTAGGAGGGGACAGATCTATGGCAGACATCGCATTCGAGAAGGACCTCTCCGTGGCCGGGTGCCCGCGCCACTACATCATGCGCAGCTCCTGGGTCATCGGCGAGGGCCACAACTTCGTCAAGACCATGAACGGGCTGTCCGACCGCGTCGCAGACCCCGAGGACGGGCTCGAGCAGGTCACCGTCGCGGACGACCAGCTGGGCCGCCTGACCTTCACGCGCGACATGGCCGAGGCCGTCTTCCACGTGCTGGACACGCGCGCCCCCTACGGCACCTACGACTGCACCGGCTCCGGCGCCGTGAAGTCCTGGGCGGACATCGCCCGCGCCGTCTTCGAGGCCGCCAACGGCAACGGCGAGAAGGCCGTGCCGGTGTCGACCGCCGACTACTACGCGAACGCCGCGGGTCCCATCACGCCGCGCCCGGTCCACTCCGCGTTCGACCTGTCCAAGCTTGAGGCTGCCGGCTTCCACATGCCCGATTGGGAGAAGGAGCTGGGGGAGTACATGTCCATGCTTTAACATCAAGTTTTATTTTCAGAATGAACCGATGGTGCATGAAGGGCTCGCTGATGGTAGAGCCCTTCATGCGTTATATTGCATGGTGCGCTGTGCTGTAAAACAAATTTCTGTTATTAAATTGGACGGTATTGAATGCTAAATCTTCTTTGGATCATTGGGAATGGATTTGATCGGAACCTTGGTCTCGCAACTGATTACCGTTCTTTTTTGAAGAATCGCTATTTTAAAGATGGCGTTCAGAACGAATATAGGGATGAGCTTGTAAAAAGAGTTGAGGGATTCAGCCCAGAACGAGCGTCTGAACTTTGGTGTGATTTGGAAAATCTTCTAGGTAGAGCATCGGCGTTTTATGAAGACGACGAAGAATTATTTCATCGGACATTTGAGAATATTCAAGATGAGTTTTTAGATTACGTATTTAGAGAGTCCAGCCGTATACCTGTCGAGCTTCCTCAGGAGGCAGTTCAGGAATTTCGAGCATCAATTAGCAGCTTCTATACGAGACTCACTGCTGTTGACGCATTAAAAGGGCTCCCCGCTTTGATGTCGACTTCTGAAGACGTGACTGTGCACGTTCTGGTTTTAAACTATACGAATACCGTCAATCGTTTTTGGGATGAGATTGGGAAAGACCAGCCCTTTGGTAAGTTGCTTGTCGGTACTTCGCCTAAGTTCTTTTATCAAGGCACGCTTCTTCATCTTCACGGAGAAATCAATGACGCGGGCACTGCTACCAATATTATATTTGGCGTTTCAGATTCTGATCAGATTACATCTTCCGTTTATTCCTCTAAGGTGGATTTTCAAGAGCTTTGGGTTAAAGAAAAAAAGAACTACGGAATTTATGGCAATACGAAAACCGCTGAGATGAGTGAACTGATAGCTAAAGCCGATAGCATTTGTATATATGGCTGCAGCTTGGGAGAAAGCGATGGTTACATTTGGCGACAAGTGGCTGACAGGTTGTCAGATTCGACATGCAGGCTTTATATTTTCGACTATGATTTACCCGATCGTTCTACGGTGGCTGCCAGGGCTTATCAGAAGCGACGTCGTGATTTGGTTCGACGTTTCTATGAGGTTGCTAATGTGGCTGCAGAAGACGAGAAATCGATATCAGATCGTTTTTTCCCTGTTGAGTCAACTAAGGTCTTTAATTTCAATTCACTTGTTTAATTGATTGGACCGCCTGTGTCTCGTATTGACGATTTCGGGTGGATGTTAGTTAAAGCTCTAGTGTTTGCGCTTTGGTGATTCTAAGCATAGGACTGTTCGGATGTTCCAAACTGTAATGGTGCATTCGTTGGCGCATTCAAAAACCTATCTGCTTTGAAAGGCTGTCTATCCAATGAACTCGCGCATCTCTCATCAGCTTCTTGTTCTCGGTAACGGTTTTGATATCACATGCGGTTTAAATTCTCGGTTTGTTCAGTTCTTTAGACCGAGGATGGCTGTTGTCGACTAAAACAAAAATATCTGTAAAAGGGTTGGGCACAAGTTCTCTCCGCCTCAGGCATTGCAGCCTGGGACTTAAATCTCTATTACCGTAAAGAACTAGCTAATAAGGACTATGACGTTAATCGGAGCGATATTGAGTAGGTTGTCTCCGATTCTCTCCAAAGAGATTTAGGTCAATCTGCTCAAAAGGTTGTTTTCGAAGGGGTCTCTTATCGCGTCTTCAGTTTTAGGGTGCTTGGTTTTGTCGCGTTTTCCGTAAGTGCTGGGAAATCGAAAACCGCCGAACTAACAAAACCGCGGGTCGTCGGAGCTCAAAACCGGGGTCTGGTCTGTCGATCGCGGATTTTCACCGCGCTTCCGGAGTGAGCACCAACTTGGTTGGATGGTTTATCGATTTGGGGCTGTGTAATCTAGCATATGCCTTGTTATTTCTATTTAAATAGATACACTTAACCTATAAGTTAAGTGTATCTAGAAATGGGAGGTGGCCTTTGGTTGAAGGATACGATCTTGTCGAATATGGGGATCCCAAGGGCCGACCGTTTTGGGAGCTGACGACTTCTCCCGTCAACTCTCAATTCCAGAAAATGTTGACAGACCCTAAAAAGAAGCTTGCTGCCCGTAAAATGATCGATCAGATTTCAAAAATCTATGATTATGGGTTAAAGGTCGCGAGTGGGACCTCAAAGCTACGATGTATTGATTCTAAGATCGGCCTCTATGAACTAAAAGGGTTTGATGGGGCAAATTGAGAGATGATTTATGCCATATGTCAGGGCGTAGACAAAATTGTTCTATTGTTTTGGTTTAAAGGACATCAGGGATCAGGAAACATCAGTAAAGAAATCGAGCGGGCCAAGCGATTAGCCGTAATAGCACGTCAACTTCTGGAATCTGAGCGTTGACTTTTATACTTGGCTTTCGAAACGGAGAACACAATGAATAAAGTAGATTTATCTGATTTTTACGCCGAGACTGAAACTAGCGAAACACGCGCTTATGAACACGCGCTAGATATCGAGTTTATTGTTCATCGCGAGATGAAGCATTTGGGTTTAAGCAAAAGCGATTTGGCAAAGCGTATGGGCGTGAGCCTTCAGTCGCTTTCGAAGCTGTTGAATTCTCAGCCCAATATGACGCTGAAGACGATCGCCAGGTTCGAGCTCGCTTTAGGTATCAATATCGTTCCTAAGGTTACCGTTAGCTATTCTAAAGAGCTACCGTTTCTCTCGCCCAATGAATCCCTACGTAAGCAATGGTCTTTTAGGAACGAGCGTCCGTCCTCGCATGTGAATCTCGAGATGATTTCCGGAGGTTTGGCAGCATGAGTGGGGATTTTATTGCTCCGATTCAAGTCGTTCATTTGTTCGTCGTTGACTCCGATTTCCATATCGAGGATTCGCCCTCAGATAATATGGAATTAAAAGTTGACGTTAGCTACCAAGATGTCCATCTTTGGAAAAACGGTAATGACGCTCGCGCAAGTTTAAAGATGTGCGTAATTGGCAGCCTCCTTGACGGAGATGAAGGTGCACAGGAGAAGATGCATGCTGGCGTTACAGTATCCATCTCGGTTTCAGCGCAAATGCCAATGAACTCTCCCGATGACGAGGTGCGTCACTACCTTCTTTCAAATGCTATTTCGATGGCATATGCCCATGCAAAGAGCTATTTGATGGTTGTTACTGGACTTTCGCCCATGGGAGCGCTTACATTGCCTGCCATTCTCCCTGCAGAGCTGTCAGCAGATTGCGATGTGCCTTTTCAGAGCGAATAGCATTTCTTCGATGAATCTAAGTCGAATGAGTTACCACTCCCACATCCTCTAAAAAAGTTCTTAAAACAGCCTTAAAGGCGCTCCAGCTCGCGTTGACAGCGTACAATACGCATGTTTGACTATGACAAATGTGGATTTTAGGGGAGGGGTGCGCCATGGAGGTGCTGGTTGTTGGCAACACCGCATATGTTGACGATGACTTTTGTGCCAAGGCGTTCCCCGGGGACCACGTTAAGGTCGTAGCTGCCGCGGATGCGCATCGCGACGAGTCGTCGCCCCATGCCTCGTGGAAAGAGCTGCTCCAGCACCTGGATCAGGCCTACGAGTTCGACCGCGTGGTCTACCTATCCAATTACCTTACCCCGCATACCGATACCGTGGGCGATATCGAGACGCTGCGCTCGGTCTTTCGTGCGTGCGCGGGTCGACGGATCCAACTGCTGTATGTAGCGGGGCCCGCGGGTGCCGAGGGTGCCGCCGATGCCGCGGGGCGAACGGGCAAGGGAATTATCGCCCGTGCGTCAAACGACCTGTGCCGCTACTATGCTGCTCGCGAGGGCGTTCAGACCAAGATCCTGCGCGTGCCGTTCCTGTATACCGCGTCTGCCGCGCTGGAGGACCCGTTTTTGGTGCCGCTGCTCGACGCGTGCTCAACCGGATCGGTCGCTCTGCAGGGCGCGCAGGATGCGGCGTTTCCCCTGCTGTGTGCCGAGGAGCTTGCGGTGCTGATACGCCGTATCTTCGATAGCTGGGATGGTAACTTTGAGACGCTCGATATTGCCGATACCTTCCATCACACGGCGGGTGAGGTGGGCGAGGCTCTCAAGTCGCTGTTCCTAGGGCTCTCGGTTGCCTATGGCGATTCTGCCGGCTACGCCATGCCCGTCAGCGACATCGTTCGCGTTCGTTATGGTTGGTTTCAGCGCTACGACCTGATGCGCGATCTTTCGACCATTCAGGCGCGTTGGGATGCCGGTCGCGCGAAGAAGGTCAACCCCTTGCGTGCCGCCATCGACCGCATCCAGATGCGCTCGCTGCCCATCAAATGCCTGGAGACGGGCGTTGCCTGGGTTCTGTTCGAGGGGCTGGAGCATCTGTTCTCACAATCGGCCCAGCTCAACGTGCTCGATTATCGCCTGCTCTACGTGGTGTTGATCGGCACGCTGTATGGCTTGGACTTTGGCCTGGTTGCGGCGCTGCTGGCGTCGGTGGGTTTGGCCGCGAGCTACTTTACTCAGTACGGCTATACCTTCCAGGGCCTGTTCTACGAGCCGTCCAACTGGCTGCCGTTTATTGCGTACTTTGTGGTGGGTGCCGTGTGCGGCTATGTGCAGCTGCGCAACAGCGAAGCCATTAGGGCGGAGCGCGATCAAAACGAGCTCGTGCGCAACCGCAATACGTTCCTTACGCAGCTCTACCACGACGCGATCGAGGACAAGCGCGCGTACAGGCGCCAGATCGTGGGTCGCCACGACAGCTTTGGCAAGATCTTTGCCGTGACGCAGGAGCTCGACGTGCTCAACCCACGCGATATCTATCGCAAGTGCTGCGAGCTTCTGGGCGAGATCCTCGAGAACGATTCGGTGGCGATCTACCATGTTTCGGGCGGGGCATTTGCACGCCTGGTGGCAGCAAGTCCCGCGATTGCCGAAGATGCCGCACGCTCGCTCACGCTTGAGCAGCTTGCACCTCTTTTGGGCGACGGGGGTCGTTCGAACCTGTGGGTGAACCGCGAGCTGACGCCGGGGCTTCCCATGTTTGGATACGCGATCGAGCGCGACGGGGCACCCGCCGTGTTGATCTTTGTGCGTAGTGCGGCCGAAAACCAAATGACCCTCTATTATCAAAACCTGTTCCGCATCTTGTGCGGGCTGGTCGAAAGCGCGCTAGGCCGTGCCTTTGACTACGAGGCGGTGGCGCAGGATAAACGCTGCGTTGACGGCACTTGCGTGCTCAAGCAGGCTGCCTTTGGCCAAGAGCTCGCGGCGGAGCAGGCGCTGGCAGATAGCAAGATGGGGAGTTTTTTGCTCCTGCGCGTGGTACCGGGCATGGAGCCTGTCGGCGAGCTGGTGGGCGCAATTGGGTCGGCAATCCGCGAGAGCGACGCGGCGGGCTTGGTCGACGGCGACGTGCTCTACCTGCTTATGCGCCAGGCAAAGGCGTGCGATCTGCCCATTATCCGCGAGCGCCTGAGCGCAAAGCATATTGCGGTGGAGCCCGTCGACGGCGAGGACATCGTGGCGCTGTTGCAGCACATCTCTTACACCGGTGACGGTGAGGGGGGTGCCGCTTGATCTCGCTTGTCGTTGCTGCCGTCTTGCTGCTGATTCATGCGTTGGTTTGCCTGATGCTGTGGACGCTCATGAAGCTGGGCCTGCTGCCGGTGCGCGGACACATGCTGGCTGTGATAGTGCTGGTGCCGCTGTGGGGCCCGTTGCTGGTGGTTCTGCTATCGGTCCGCAGCGCGGTGTTTGGCGAGGGGCTGAAAGAGTCTGCGCTGGAGTCGCTGCGCTTTAACGACGACCTGCATCGCAGCATTCTGGTGCACGACCGTGACGCCGATGCGGGCGTGGTCCCGCTCGAGGAGGCGCTCATCGTCAACGACCCGGCATACCGGCGCCGCCTAATGCTCTCCATGCTCACCGAGGAGCCTGACGCGTACCTGGCGCAGCTGCAGGCGGCTAAGCTTAACGACGACGTTGAGGTGGCGCATTATGCCGCGACGGCGGTGGCGCAGATCTCCAAGGAGTCCGACCTTAAACTGCAACAGCTGGAGCGTGCCTTTAAGACGGACCCGAGCGCGCAAAACCTCAACGAATACTGCGATTTTCTTGGTGAATACTTGGGCTCGGGCTTGGCCGAGGGGCGCGTGGCTCAGATTCAGCGCCAACAGTACGCGCGCCTGCTTGCGCGTCGCTGCGAACGCGAGGACGCCCTTGAGCTGCGCATTCGATATGCGACGGCGTTGGCCGATGTCGGACAGATCGACGAGGCGCAGGCCGTGATCGACCAGCTGGTGCTTGCCGTGCCCGAGGAGCAGGAGGTTTGGATGCTTTGCCTGCGCCTGGCCGTGATGCGCCGCGACGGTGACGAGGTTCACCGTGTGATCGATGCGATTGACAAGCAGCATGTGTATTTGAGCGCCGACAACCGCGAAAAGTTGGCGTTTTGGCGCGACGGGGAGGAGGCCAGATGAGTGTGGCGCAACATATCCGCGACCGTGCAGGCCGCTTTCGTTGGATGGGACTCCTCGTGGTGTGGGCGGTCTTTATTGCCATGGCCGCCGTGCTGCTGGTGGAGCGTGCCGGCGTGCAGTACAGTGCGGGCCAGCATAAGCTGGGGATGCTTGCCGCCAACGATGCGGTGCCTGCCTCCTCGGCAATCTTTGGCCAAAAGCCCACGTGCCTGGTCATTACCGATTCCGATCAAGCTGGCGTCGAGGACGTAAAGGAGCAGTTCGACCAGATCCTGCTCGACATGAAGATCGCGCACCGCGACGTTGACCTTGCCCTGGATGGCGCAGATGCCATTCCCTCGCTGACCTCCTTCGATCGCGTGATTTTGCTTATGCCCTCGCTTGACGGGCTGGGTACGCATCTGAGCGATATTATGAGTTGGGTGAGTGCCGGCGGTTCGCTTATGCTCGCCATGCCGCCGAATAACTCGAGCTATCTGCAAGTGATTGCTTCCAAGCTTGGGATCGAATCGGCCGGATATGACTATGCGAAAGCCGAAAGTATCGTTCCGAGCGAGGACTTTATGTTGGGCGGAGGAGAGCGCTACGAGTTCTCGGATCCCTTCGATTCTTCGCTCTCGGTTTCATTGCGCGATACGGCGCACGTATGGGCAAAGACCGGTGACGCGGGTACGCCGCTCATTTGGTCTAACGATTGCGGCAGTGGTCACACCGTGGTGTGCAACATTGGCATCTACGACAAGGTCATGCGTGGGTTCTATGCTTCGGCCATAAGCTTGCTGGGTGATGCCACGGCCTATCCGGTCATCAACAGCGCCGTGTTCTATTTGGACGACTTTCCTAGCCCCGTGCCCTCGGGCGATGGTACTTATATCAAGCGTGACTACGGCCTTTCCATTGCCGATTTTTATACCAAGGTCTGGTGGCCCGATCTGCAAAAGCTCGCGCAAAAATACGGCATTCGCTATACCGGCGTGATGATCGAAAACTACGAGGACGCGGTCAACCAGACCGAGCCTGCGCGCCAACCCGATACCACGCAGTTCCGCTACTTTGGCGGCATGCTGCTGCAGATGGGCGGAGAGCTGGGCTTTCACGGCTACAACCATCAGCCGCTTGCGCTCTGGGACACCGACTATGGTACGTTGTACGTCTACAAGACGTGGAAAAACAAGGAAACGCTCGTCGCTTCGCTCAACGAGCTTATAGCCTTCCAGGACGAGGTGCTGCCTAACGCGCACGGCTCGGTCTACGTGCCACCGTCGAATATCCTTTCGGCCCGCGCGCGCCAGCTTATCGGCACCGACGTTCCGCGCATTAAAACTATTGCCAGCACATACTTTGAGGACGGTACCGACCTGCCGTACGTGCAGGAGTTTGGCGTGGCGAGCGATGGTATTGTGGAGCAGCCGCGTATTGTCTCGGGCGGCATGGTCGACGATTCCTATATGCGCCTGGCTGCCGTGTCCGAGCTCAACATGCACTACGTGAGTGCGCACTTTATGCACCCGGACGACCTGCTCGATCCCGATCGCGGCGCCAAGGAGGGCTGGGAAGTCTACAAGGGCGGCCTGACCGACTACCTGGACTGGCTTACCAAGTCTGCGCCCGACCTGCGTCGCCAGACCGGCTCGGAATGCTCGGGTGCCATTCAGCGCTTTTCGTCGGTTACGGTGAGCGTGGATACCAGTGCGGATGCCTGGACGCTCAGCCTGGGCAATTTCCACGACGAGGCGTGGCTCATGTTCCGCGCCTATAATGGCGAGCCGGGTGCGGTGACGGGTGGCGAACTGACGCACCTTACGGGCAATCTGTATCTGCTCAAGGCAAATGATAAGACCCTGACGATCGAGCGCAAGGAGGGTGGCGACAGATGAGAATCTGCTTGGTACTCGAGGGTTGCTACCCCTATGTGCACGGCGGCGTATCTACCTGGATGCATGGCTATATCCAGGCCATGCCCGAGCATGAGTTTGTGCTATGGGTGATTGGCGCGCATGCTGCCGACCGCGGCAAATTTGTCTACGAGCTGCCCGGCAACGTGGTCGAGGTGCACGAGGTGTTCCTGGACGATGCCCTGCGGCTTTCGGGCGAACAGCACGAAGCCAGTTTTAACGACCGCGAGCGCGAGGCGCTACGCCGCCTGGTGTCGCTCTCCAATCCGGACTGGGACGTGCTGTTCGATATCTTTCAGCGCCGTCGCGTGCATCCGCTCTCGTTTTTGCAGAGCCGCACGTTTATGGACATCTTTCGCGACGTATGTCTGGCCGAGTACCCCTACACGCCCTTTGCCGACGCGTTCCACACCATGCGCTCTATGCTGCTTCCCGTTCTGTATTTGCTGGGCAGTGAGGTTCCGGTGGCCGATGTGTACCATGCCATCTCGACCGGCTACGGCGGCCTGCTCGCCTGCCTGGGCTCCAACGTTCACCATGCGCCGGTGCTACTGACCGAGCATGGCATCTACACCCGTGAGCGCGAGGAGGAGATTATTCGCGCCGACTGGGTGGTGCCGTCGTTTAAGGACCGTTGGATTCGCTTTTTCTATCTGCTTTCGGAGGAGATCTACCGTCGCGCCTTCCGCGTGACGAGTCTGTTCCATAACGCTCGCAAGACACAAATCGACATGGGCTGCGATGCCGATAAATGCCTGGTCATTCCCAACGGCATCCAGTTCGACCGCTTTAAGGACATTCCCTTAAAGCCCGATGACGGCTGGGTGGACATTGGCGCGGTGGTGCGCCTGGCGCCCATCAAGGACGTCAAGACCATGATCTATGCCTTCTTTGAGCTGCATGAGCGCCTGCCGCACGTACGCCTGCACATCATGGGCGGCGTGGACGACGAGGAATATGCGGCCGAGTGCCATGCGCTTGTCGACACCTTGGGCGTGCGCGACCTGATCTTTACCGGCCGCGTGGACGTGGTTGAGTACATGGAAAAGCTCGACTTTACGATTTTGACGAGCATCTCCGAGGGCCAGCCACTGAGCGTGCTGGAGTCGCTCGCCGCGCGTCGCCCCTGTGTGACGACCGAGGTCGGTTGCTGTCGCGAGCTGCTGGAGGGAGCACCGGGCGACGACTTTGGCGTTGCCGGGTTTGTATGCCCGCCCATGTATCGCAAGGGTTTGGCAGACGCCATGGAGCGCATGTGCGCGAGTCGTGCCCGTCGTCTGGAGATGGGGGAGCGCGGCCAGCGCCGTGTGGCCACGTTATACCTGCACGAGCAGATGCTCGCCAACTACCGTGCGCTCTACGACGAGACGGCGCGTGCGTTCGATTTGCCCAAGAAGGAGGTGTAGCCCATGGCTGGAATCGGTTTTGAGCTCAAGCGCCTGTTTAAGCGCAAAGGCCTGTTTGCCACCATGCGCGCCTATGGCTACGCCGGCATCGTGTGCACGGGGCCTATGCTCCTGGGCGTGTTGCTGCAGGTGGGTATTCTGGTGCTGTGCGGCATGTGGGGTGTGGGCCGTGCCAGCCGGGACCTGCTGGTGTGTATGGTGACCTATACGCTGCTGGCGTCGCTCGTACTCACCAGCTTTTTCTCCATGCCCGTTACGCGCTTTTTGGCCGATATGTTGTTTGCCGAGCGCGAGGACGAGATCCTGCCTTCGTTTTGGGGCTCCAATGTCATCATGCTCGTCGTAGGCACCGTGCTTTACGGCATCTTTTTGTTGTTCTCGGGTGCCACGCTGCTGCAGGGGCTGCTGTGCCTGTGGCTCTTCAACATTATGATCGTCAACTGGAACGGTATGGGCTACCTTACGGCCATTAAGGACTACCGCGGCATTCTGTATAGTTTTGCCTGCGCGATTGCCGTGGCTTGCGTATGCGCGCTTGTTGCGCTGACGTTGGGCCTGCCGCCGGTGGAGAGTTTGCTGGCTTCGATCGCCGCGGGCTATGGGGTGATGCTCGTCTGGGACGTGGTGCTGCTCTACCGGTATTTTCCGCAGAGCGACTGCGGCCCCTGGCTCTTTTTGCGCTGGCTGGACCAGTATATGCCGTTGGCGTTGACGGGTTTGTTTACCAACCTGGGCCTCTTTGCGCACTTGGTTATCATTTGGGCCGGGCCCATCGGCGTGCAGGTTAAAGGCCTGTTTTACGGTGCGCCCTACCACGATGTGCCGGCGCTCATCGCGTTTTTGACCATCCTGGTCACGACCGTTAACTTTGTGGTGTCGGTCGAGGTCAACTTCTATCCGCGGTACCGCAACTACTACAGCCTGTTTAACGACGGTGGTGTGGTGGGAGACATTATGGTTGCCGAGGAGGAAATGCTCGCCACGCTCAACCGGGAACTGCGGTTTTGTGCGCTCAAACAGCTGTTTGTGACGGCGGCGGTTATCTCGCTCGAGACCACGGTGCTCTCGGCCCTACCGTTGGGCTTTAACAACCTGATGCACGGGTATTTTCGCACGCTGTGCGTGGGCTACGGCCTATATGCCGTGGGTAATACGATCTTGCTGATCTTGCTGTACTTTACCGACTATAGGGGTGCCGTGATTGCCTCTGGTCTGTTTGCGGGTGTGGCGGGGCTGGCGACGGGTATCTCGCTGGCATTTCCCGCGCAGTTTTACGGCTTTGGCTTTTTGCTGGGCGCAGCGGGTTTTTTTATCGTGGCGCTGCTGCGACTCGATACCTATACTGCCAACTTGCCGTATCGTATCCTGAGTCAACAGCCCATCGTGGCGACAGACAAAGAAGGCTGGTTTACCGAGTTGGGCCGCATGCTCGAGCATGTTGAGGGGCGCTATGAGGAACAGCGCATGGAGCGGGAGCCACATGGCGCGTTTGAGCGCGCAGTAGTTCGCGTGTACCGTAACCATTGGGGAGGTTCTGATGATCGATAAGATGATGTCTCGCCGCCGCCTGATCGAGGCGGCGGCCGGTGCGCTGCTGCTTTCGGGCTGCTCGTCTCAGGACGAATCCTCGACCACAAAGGCCAAAAAGCAGGGCAAGATCAAAAAGGCCAATGCATCCGACCAGTCCAAGCATTTGCGCGACAAAGATGACCTGTACGAGGTCTACGACGACTCAGGCATCGTGACCATGTACCTGACCGTCTCGCGCGGCAACAGTTCCGAGAACACCGATCACTCCTGGGCTGAGATCAACACGTACTCGGTCTACGACTATCAGGCAATGGATGTCGAGCGCTATCAAGTTTTGGGGCTGCTGCAGGTCGGCGACGATAACGGCCCCGTGGCGGGGGAGGTCGGCTACGGCGAGGAGGCGCCCAATGCCACCGTGCAGGTGCGCGGTCAATCCTCGAGTAAAGGCGTTCAGAAGAACTATAAAGTCGAGCTTAAGCGTGGCAAGGGCACGTGGCGTCAACAGCGTTCCATCGCGCTCAATAAGCATATGAGTGAGGGTCTGCGCTTTCGTAACAAGATGGCCTACGACTTGATTCGCGGGATTCCCCAGATGATGGGCCTGCGCACGCAGTTTGTGCATCTGTGGGTTTGCGACCAGACCGAAAAGTCGAATGATACGTTTGCCGACTACGGCCTGTTTACGCAGGTCGAGCAGCTCAACAAGACGGCGCTTAAGGCACATGGCCTGGATAAGAACGGGCATCTGTACAAGGTGAACAGCTTCGATTTCCATCGCTGCGAGGACACCATTAAGCTTGCTGACGACCCCGACTACAACCAGGCAAACTTTGAGGGCATGCTCGAGATTAAGGGCGATTCGGACCATACCAAGCTCATCGAGATGCTCGATGCGCTCAACGACGAATCGCAAAAGATCGACGACGTGCTCGGCACCTACTTTGATGCTGAGAATCTGGTCTATTGGCTGGCGTTTCAGATTCTGACGGGCAACTGTGATACGCAGAACCGTAACTGCTATCTGTACAGCCCGCTCAACTCAAATACCTGGTACTTTTTAGATTGGGATAACGACGGCATGCTGCGTAAGCTGGAGCTTTCTCTTACCGGGTTTTCGGACTACGCGAGCTGGGAGCGCGGTGCAAGCAACTACTGGGGCAACGTGCTGTTTAACCGCGCGTTGCGCAGCAAGTCGTTCCGCAGCGAACTCGACCGTGCCGTCAAGGACTTGCGCTCGTATTTGACCGAGACTCGCCTGACCAAGATGATCAAGCACTACCGCGATGTGACTGAATCCCTGGTCTTTGCTTCGCCCGATATCGACAATCTGCCTGTCACCAAGGACCAATACGAGCAGATCGCCGCGGCGATTCCCTCCGAGATCGAGGAGAACTACAAGAGCTTTCGCGAGAGTTTTAAAAAGCCCATGCCGTTCTACATCGGCGTGCCGCAGATCGATAACGGTAAGCTGCGTATTAACTGGGATGCGTCTTACGACTTTGAGGCGCGTGACATTCGCTATACCGTGGAGCTGGCGCACGACTATGCCATAAGCGACGTGGTTTTTAAGGCCGAGGACGTGCTGCTTCCCGAGGTGACCTGCGATGCGCCCGATACCGGCCAGTATTTTGTACGCGTGCGTGCCACCAACTCCGACGGCTATACGCAAGATGCGTTTGACTACTATGTGACCGACGACGGCAAGCACTACGGCATGAAGTGTTTTTACGTGCAAGACGGCGGTAAGGTCGTGGAGGACACGTATGAGGAGGGCTAGCGCGCTGCTTGAGCGCTTGGCGGCTCCGCCTGTGCGTACCACGCAGGAGCGTTACCGCCACGAGCTCAAATATCTCATTAACGAGGGCGAGCACTCCGCGCTTGCCTGTCGCATGGCGCCGGTTTTTAAACTGGACAAGCATGCGCGGGCGGGTGGTTACACCATTCGCAGCCTGTATTTTGACGACTACTGCAACTCGGCCTACGAGGAAAAAGACGCCGGTATTCTCATGCGCAAAAAGTATCGCGTGCGCATCTATAACGGCAGCGACAAGGTGATTAAGCTCGAGCGCAAAAAGAAGTTCGGCAGCTGGATCTATAAGGAGGACGCGCCGCTTACGCGCGGCGAGTTTGAGCAGATCCTGGCTGGCGACTACGACTTTTTGCTGAGGAGCCCCTATCCGCTCTGCCGAGAGTTCTACATCGAGTGCATCTGCAACATGATGCGCCCGCGGACTATTGTGGACTACGAGCGCGAGCCGTGGGTGATGGATGAGGGCACCGTGCGCGTTACGTTTGACATGAACGTGCGCGCCGCGGTGGGAAGCTTCGATATCTTTGATGCGACCTTGCCCGCGCTGCCGGTCTTGGAGCCCGGCAAACTAGTGATGGAGGTCAAGTTTACCGAGTTTTGCCCGCAGCTGGTGCGCGATTTGGTGCCGCCGGGTGCGGCCGAGCTCACGGCGGTTTCCAAGTACTGCCTGTGTTACGAAAAGACCGCCTACCTGCGCGGTTTTAATTACTGGGAATCGGATTTTGAGAACCGAGGGGATATTTAGACCATGAGCACCAGGGACTTTTTTAAGAACTCCGTCTTGGAGGCGTTTGGCCAGGTCGACCCTGCCAAGATCGGCCTGTCGCTGCTCGTGGCGCTCGCCATGGGCATCCTGATCTACTACGTGTACAAGCGCTTTTTTACCGGCGTGGTGTACTCGCGCAGCTTTGCCGTGACGCTTGTGGGCATGTGCGTGCTCACCTGCATGGTGACGCTCGCGATCTCGACCAACGTGGTCATCTCGCTCGGTATGGTCGGTGCTCTGTCTATCGTCCGTTACCGAACGGCGGTTAAGGATCCGCTCGACCTGTTGTATCTGTTTTGGTCCATTACCACGGGTATCACAGCGGGCGCCGGCATGTACGCGCTCGTAGGGCTTGCGGCAGTGGTGATCGTCGTGATGATCGCCGGCTTCGCTACGCACCAGGACAAGGCGCGCGTGTACATGATGGTTATCCACTATACGGGTCAGACCACGGGCGACGACATTGTGCGTGCCTTTGGCCGCACCAAGTTCACCGTTAAGTCTAAGACCATGCGCGGCGACAAGGTGGAGATGGCCGTCGAGGTGTTCTCGGACGGCGTGGACATGCCCTATGCCGACGCCATCCGTGCGCTCGACGGCGTGGAGGACCTGACGCTCATCCAATACAACGGCGAATACCACGGATAACTTGGTTCCGGCGTTTTAATAAACGCCGGACCGCTCGACGCTGCGCGGGCATCTGCTCGACCAGGAATTCTATTTACTCAATTTGCTGGCAAGGCAGCTATCATGGTGCTTGTGAATTCGTTGTCAGGGGTGCTCGTGGTAAAGATGAAAGATGTGGCCGAGCTGGCGGGCGTTTCGAGCGCCGCCGTCTCGCGCTACCTCAACGGTGGATATATCTCGGCGGATAAGGCCGAGCGCATTAAGCAAGCGATTGAGCTGACCGGATACGTGCGGTCCAGCCAGGCTCGCGCGCTGCGCACCGGCTCCACCAAGCTCATCGGCGTCATCGTGCCTAAAATCAACTCGGAATCCGTAAGCCGCATTACCGCCGGCATTGGCCAGGTGCTCGGTCGTCGTGGCTACCAGATGTTGCTTGCCAATACCGACAATGCCCCCGATCGCGAGCTCGAATACCTCGATTTATTCCAAAACCACCCGGTCGATGGCATTGTGCTGGTAGCAACCATGATTACCGACGAGCACCGTCGGGCGATTGAATCGTGCCGTGTGCCCATCGTGCTGATCGGTCAGAATGTTGAGGGCGCGGCGTGCGTCTATCACGACGATTACGAGGCCGCCTTTGAGCTGGGCCATGCGCTTGCGGGTCGCGTGGACGGCAAGATTGCCTATATTGGAGTTACCGAAGAGGACCGCGCGGCCGGTTATGACCGCCGTCGCGGTTTTGAGGCCGGCTTGCGCGCCGCGGGCAACCCGCTCGATGCCGCCTTGATTCGCCTGGGCTCGTTTACGCTCGACTCGGGCTATGGTGCGGCGCGTGAACTGCTTTCCGTCGACCCCGATGTTTCGTTTATCGCGTGCGCGACCGACACCATGGCGGCGGGCGCGCTGCGTGCCATCGATGAGGTTCGCGGCATGGGCGAGGGTATTCACCGCGTGAGCGGTTTTGGCGACAACGCGTTTTTGCGCGCGCTGACGGGCGGCATTCCCACCGTGCATTATGGCTACCTGACCAGTGGCGTCGAGGCGACCAATATGTTGCTCAACACGCTCGATGGCGTGGAGGGGGAGAGCGGTCTCAAGACGCTCAAACTCGGCCATCAACTTATGAATGTCTAGGCTTTGGGCATGTCTGCCTGCCTTTGAGGCCCCTGTTTTTGCGGTAAAACTACCATTCGCCGGCTTTCTCCTACCGTTCACCCTACTATGAAAACGATTACAGACATATGAAACTGAAAACGATTACAGTGTAAGTGTCAAAGGTAGTCGGGTGCGCATGCACCCGTTGGAGGAAAGGGAAGTCATGGACTACCGCAAATCAGCCCAAGAGGTGCTCGACAACATCGGTGGCGCCGGCAACGTTGTTTCGGCCGCACACTGCGCCACGCGTCTGCGCCTGGTGATTGCCGATAACGCGAAGGTTGACAAGGAGGCCCTCGAGAATATCGACGGCGCTAAGGGCGTCTTTGAAGCCCAGGGCCAGCTCCAGATTATTTTTGGCACTGGCACCGTCAATAAGGTCTACGAGGAGTTCATCGCGCTCAGTGGCGTCGAGGCCGCCACCAAGGCCGAGGTCAAGGAGGCCGCGGCGCAGCAGCAGAACATCTTTATGCGCGCCATTAAGGTGCTCGGCGACGTCTTTGTCCCCATCATCCCTGCCATCGTGGCCTCGGGTCTGCTGCTGGGCATTATGAGCGCCCTCAACTTTATGGCCTCCAACGGCTTTATCGCGCTCGACACCAATAACTTTATCTACAAGATCGCCGACCTGGTCTCGGGCACGTCTTTTGGCATTCTGCAGATCCTGATCGGTTACTCCGCGGCTAAGGCCTTTGGCGCCAACCCGTACCTGGGCGCCGTCGTCGGCGGTGCGTTCATCAACTCCTCGCTGCAGAGCGCCTACACGGTTGCTTCCGAGGGCGTTCAGACCATGGTTACTGTTATTCCCGGTGTGTACAGCTTTGAGTGGGTCGGCTATCAGGGCCATGTGATCCCCATCGTTCTCGCCTGCGCCATTCTGGCCTTCCTCGAGAAGCGCCTGCACAAGATCGTTCCCGAGATGTTCGACCTCTTTGTGACTCCGCTCGTCTCGGTGTTCGTGACCGTGCTCGTGACGCTCGTTGCCGTCGGCCCCATCTTTGTCTGGGCCGAGAACGCCATCCTCGGTCTGATCCAGGCCCTGCTGACCCTGCCCTTCGGCATCGGTTCCTTTATCGTCGGCCTGTTCTATGCCCCCACGGTCGTTACCGGTATCCACCAGATGTACACCGCCATCGACCTGGGTCAGCTTGCCCAGTACGGTGTGACCTATTGGCTGCCCATCGCCAGTGCCGCCAACATCGCCCAGGGTGGCGCCGCGCTCGCCGTTGCCTTTAAGACCCGCGATGCCAAGATCAAGGGCCTGGCGCTTCCTTCGGCCCTGTCCGCCTTCATGGGTATTACCGAGCCTGCCATCTTTGGTGTGAACCTGCGCTTCTTTAAGCCCTTCATCGCCGGCTGCATCGGCGGCGGTTGCGGTGCCCTGGTCTGCGCACTCACCTCGCTTGCTGCTTCCGGCACCGGCGTTACCGGCATCTTCGGTATCCTGCTGTGCCTGGCCCAGCCCGTGCAGTACGCGATCATGTTTGCGGTCGCCGCGCTGGTTTCCTTTGCCGTCTCGTTTGTCCTGTACAAGGACGAGCCCAAGGCTTCCGAGCAGGCCTAAGAGCTTTTGATTGAGGGGCGCCCGCGGGTTGTATGCTCGCGGGCGTTTCCCGTATCTGGTGTCGATCTCTGGCGCCTTGTTACTTTCGATCCGTTAGGACTTTGATATGTCTAATGCACTTGGCCGCGACCTTGCAAAGCTGGTTGCCGCTGTTGACACCGCCGCCTCTGAGTGCGGTCATGGCGCATATGGCCAGCGCTTCCATATTATGCCGCCGGCGGGCTGGCTCAACGACCCCAATGGTCTTTGCCAAGCGGGCGGCGTGTTCCATGCCTATTTTCAGTATGCGCCGTTTGATGTCGAGGGTGGCGTCAAGATGTGGGGCCATGCCACAAGCCGCGATCTTATGACGTGGGACTACGCTGGCGCCCCGCTGCTGCCCGACGAGCCGTTCGATTGCCATGGCGTTTATTCGGGCTCCGCGCTTGCCGAGGACGGCCGCATTCGCGTACTGTACACAGGCAACGTTAAACTCTCCGATGCAGACGGCACGTACGACTACGTCAATACCGGCCGCCGCGCCGATACTGTTTATGTCGAGAGCGTTGATGGCCTTGCCGGTCGGGAGTTCAGCCAAAAGCGTGTGGTGCTGGCGTCCGAGGATTATCCCGAGGATTTGACCTGCCATGTGCGCGATCCCAAGGTGTGGCGCGATGATAATGGGCGTTACCACATGGTGCTGGGCGCGCGTCGTCGCGTGGATGGGCCGCATGTCGATAGTCGATTTTGCGCCATGCACGGCGAGGGTGCCGGGCGCGATGTGGGCGAGATCCTGGTGTATGGCTCGGCCGATATGCTGAGTTGGGAGCTCGAGAGTCGCGTGTCTACCCCCGAGCGCTTTGGCTTTATGTGGGAGTGCCCGGGGTATCTGGAGCTTGAGGCGGATGGCGGCGTGCCGGCAAGGTTTCTGTCTTTCTCTCCCCAGGGGCTCGAGGGCGACCGTTGGGACCGCGGCAATGTGTATGCAGCGGGCTACATGCCCGTTACGGGTAACATTACGGGTGGCAAGGACGCTTATGAGCTGGGCGAGTTCCGCCTGTGGGACGCCGGCTTTGACTTCTATGCTCCGCAGGAGTTCACGGCCGAGGATGGTCGCCACATTCTGATTGGCTGGATGGGCATGCCCGATGAGCCGACCTATGACAATGCGCCCACCGTGGCGTGCGGCTGGCAGCACTGCATGACAGTTCCGCGTGAGCTTACAGCCGGTGCCGGCGGCGTGGTGCTGCAGCAGCCGGTGCGCGAGATCGAGCACCATTATGCCTCGGTGCGTATGGGGGAGGGTTCGTTGGAGGTTGCCGGCGACACCTGCTTTGACGTTGTTGTTGACGGTGTCGTCGGAGCGTTTGCCGCGACCGTTGATGGTGAGCTGAAGCTGGCGTTTGTGCCCGCCGAGGGCGAGCTGCCCGCGCGCTTTGAGATGCGATTTACCGATGAGGGTCGCGCTTCTGCCGGCTGCGGTCGCACCGTGCGTTGGGAGCCCGTCGACGAGGTTCGCAACGTGCGCATTGTTGGCGATGTCTCGTCGGTCGAGGTGTTTGTGAACGATGGCGCACTCGTGTTCTCGACGCGCATCTATCCCGAGGCCTATGGCGTGACCGTTGACGCCCCGGGTGCGAGCGTGACCTATCATACGCTCATCATCTAGGCGATTCGTCGCATATCGGCGCTATACTGCAGCCGTTACCCACGATGCGGGGAACACTCGTATCGTGGGTTTTTGCTTATGAAGGGACGGTGCCGTGTGGATGTGCAACAGCTAGAAGAGGCTTGGGCTTTGAGAGCCGGCGCGCGTGAGGCGCGGTTGCTTGCGGCCCTGCATGTGCCGGCGGCGCTGTCTCTGTTGGGGATTGTGCGTCCCGGTGACCGCCTGGTGGCCTTTGCGGACGACTTTGCCGATGCGTTTGCGAGCGGATTTGACGGCTGCGACGTGGCTATGGTGGATGAGCCGTTGGCCGCAGCGTTTGCCGCCGCGTCCGAGGACTTTGATGTTTCGTTTGACGCTGAGGGCTCGCACCTGTGGTGGTTTGTGAACTCAATCGGTGGCTTTGGCCTGCGTGTGCCCGATCTGCGTGCGCTGGGCCGCGCGGCTCGTGAGGCCCGCGCGCTGCTGGTTGTGGACAACACCGTGGCGTCGGCTTTTGGCTGCGATCCGCTGCGGCTGGGTGCTGCGCTGTCGCTCGAGGCGCTCGACCGCGTGTGTGCCGGTAAGGCTCCGCGTAAGCTCGTAGCCGCCTCGGTCGCGCGCTCGCAGCTCAAGCGCCATCGTGTGGATGCCGCTGCCGAGTGCGCGCATGCGCTGATCGAGGGGTGCGGATTGGCCGCGCTCGACTTGTCCTCCGATGAGGCCGAGGTTCTAGAGCGTGGGCTCGACACGCTCGACACCCGCATGCAGGCACATTTCGACCGCGCCCGTGCGCTGGCCGAGTACTTGGCTGCGAACGAGATGGTGCGCAACGTGCACTATCCCGGGCTGACCTCACACCCCGACCATGCCATCGCGACCGGCATCCTGGAGCACGGTTTTGGCCCGGAAGTAGAGTTTGACCTGATGGACTGCACCGCAGGCGAATTCTTCAGCATACTGCCGGACGAATTCCGCACATCACCCGCCGGCGGCGCAACGACGCGCCTTTCGGCTCCACGTGGCAAGCAGGGGAGCACCATCCGCCTCTTCGCCGGCACCGACGACCCCTTGATCGTGGCCGCCACCCTAGACAACGCCCTCCGCAACTAGCTAAATCATCCTCGACTTCATAAGTTGCGGTGAAATAGGGATTGATTTACGGCTTTAACCGCATAAACAGTCCCTATTTCACCGCAACTTATGAGAAGGGGTTGTGTGGCTATAAGGCCCCGTCCCAAATGGGCTACTCTTTGATGCTGGCGATGAGGGCGTCGGCTTTGGTGGCGATGACGTTGTTGATGTCGGCCTGCAGCTCCTCGTAGACCGCTATGGCTCGCTCGCCGGCGGGGGTGAGGGTGGATCCGCGGGCGCCGTCGCGCTCGATGAGCTTGCAGCCCAGCTGGCCTTCGGCTTCGTTCACAATGCGCCATGCCTTGGAATACGCCATGCCCATGCTCTTGGCGGCGCGGTTGAGCGAGTGCTCGCGGGAAATACCTTGCAGCAGCAAGACGCAGCCGTGGCCGAACACGCCCGGCAGATCCTTATCGCACGCTTGAATGACCAACTTTGCCGTCGTCTTGTACTCCATGTGCTCCACGTCTCCCCGCTAAAGTGTTTGCTGGGCAAACGCAAAGCCTGCGTCAAACCCTCGTGTGCTCTTCTTAAATCATGCATTGTAGCAGTCAAAGTGCGTTAAGATACTTCCCCAGTATTGGGCGCCCAAGGTTGGGCTGGGTCCTACGAGGCCTGCAGCCGACCGGTCGCATGGAAAAAGGAGAAACATGGCTACGTTCTTTCCCGGTGAGTCCCACACGTTTTCGGAGTATCTGCTGGTCCCTGGCTACTCGTCCTCGCAGTGCATCCCCAACAACGTCTCTCTTAAGACGCCGCTGACCCGCTTCAAGCGCGGTGAGAAGCCGGCAATCACCCTGAACATCCCCATGGTTTCCGCCATCATGCAGTCCGTCTCGGGCGTCGACATGGGTGTCGCGCTCGCTACCGAGGGTGGCCTGTCCTTCATTTACGGTTCCCAGAGCGCCGAGTCCGAGGCCGCTATGGTCAAGGCCGTCAAGGATCACAAGGCCGGCTTCGTTCAGTCCGATTCCACGCTGACCCCCGACATGACCATGGAGCAGGTCATCGAGCTCAAGGAGAAGACCGGTCACTCCACCATGCCGGTTACCGACGACGGCACTCCCAAGGGTAAGCTCCTGGGCATCGTCACCAGCCGTGACTATCGCCCCAGCCGCGATGACCACCAGACGAAGGTCTCCGAGTTCATGACCCCGCGTGAGCAGCTCATCGTGGGCGACAAGAACATCAGCCTCAAGGTTGCCAACGACGTCATCTGGGACAACAAGCTCAACGCCCTGCCCATCGTCGACGACTACGATCACCTGATGGGCATCGTCTTCCGCAAGGACTACGACAGCCACAAGACCAACCCCAACGAGCTGCTCGATAACGACAAGCGCTACATGGTCGGCGCCGGTATCAACACCCGCGACTATGCCGAGCGCGTGCCGCTGCTTATCGAGGCCGGCGCCGATGTCCTGTGCATCGACTCTTCTGAGGGCTTCAGCGAGTGGCAGAAGCGCACCATCGAGTGGATCCGCGCCAACTATGGCGAGGACGTCAAGGTCGGTGCCGGTAACGTCGTCGACGCCGAGGGCTTCCGCTTTTTGGCGGACTGCGGTGCCGACTTCATCAAGGTCGGTATCGGCGGTGGCTCCATCTGCATCACCCGTGAGACCAAGGGCATCGGCCGTGGCCAGGCCACCGCGCTGATCGACGTCTGCCGCGCTCGCGACGAGTACTACGAGGAGACCGGCGTCTACGTGCCCGTGTGCTCCGACGGCGGCATCGTCTACGACTACCACATGACGCTCGCCCTTGCCATGGGTGCCGACTTTATGATGCTGGGCCGCTACTTCGCCCGCTTTGACGAGAGCCCGACCGAGCGCGTCAACGTCAACGGTCAGTACATGAAGGAGTACTCTGTCTCTTATACACATCTCCGAGCCCACGAGACTAAGGCGAATCTCGTA
>CABSYW010000037.1 GCA_902482035.1 uncultured Collinsella sp.
GGCGGTCGCGACCGCCGAGCGCAACATCGCCAGAAACGTTACTCCCCAGCTGGCCATCGAGGTCATGCTGTTCGATATCAGGAAGGCACTGAAATGCCGTTAGTCGTACCCGTTAAGTTTACCTACGCCTCGCGCGACCTGTGGTTCGATCCGCAGGATCTGGATATCCTCGAGGCCGATTATGCCATTTGCTCCACCGAGCGCGGAACCGAGATCGGCCTGGTCACGGCCGATCCCTTCGAGGTGCCGCAAGACGAGATCGGCCAGCCGCTCAAGCCCGTGCTGCGCGTTGCAAGCGACATCGACCTGCAGCTTGCCGACGACCTGGCCATCCAGGGCGACGAGGCGATGGTCGATTTCCGCCGTCTCGTCAAAGAGCTCGACCTCGAGATGAAGCCGGTCGGCGTCGAGTACCTGTTTGGCGGCGAGAAGGCCGTGTTCTACTTTGCGGCCGAGGAGCGCGTCGATTTTCGTCAGCTCGTCAAGGACCTGTCCTCGACGCTGCACATTCGCGTCGACATGCGCCAGATCGGTGTGCGCGACGAGACCCGTCTGGTGGGCGGCTATGCCCAATGCGGACAGGAGCTCTGCTGCACGCGCTTTGGCGGACAGTTTGAGCCCGTTTCGATCCGCATGGCAAAAGAGCAGGACCTGCCGCTCAACTCGTCCAAGATCAGCGGCGTTTGCGGCCGCCTGATGTGCTGCCTGCGTTATGAGTTCGAGGCGTACAAGGACTTTAAGAGCCGTGCGCCCAAAAAGAAGACGCTCATCGATACGCCGCTCGGCAAGGCGCGTATCCAGGAATATGACACGCCGCGTGAGCAGCTGGTGCTGCGCCTGGAGAACGGCAAAGTCTTTAAGGTCAACCTGGCTGATATGACGTGCTCGGAGGGCTGCAAAAAGAAGGCCGCCGAGCAGGGCTGCAACTGCCGCCCCGACTGCGTGACGCGCGACGTGCTCGAGCGCATCGAATCGCCCGAGATGCGCCTGGCGCTCATGGAGCTCGATCGCGAGAACGGCGTCGACGTGGGCGATGGCCTGTCGAGTGCCGACCGTCTGGCCGGCACGTCGATGCCCAAGCGCCGTCGCCGCGATGCCGAATCCGATGCTCGCTCCGGTCAGGGTCAGGGCGAGGGTCGTGGCCGCGGAAAGGGCCGCGGCAAGGTCGAGGCGCCCGAGGCCGAGGGGGCGGCCGATGGCCGTCGCCGCCGCAAGCGCACGGGCTCGGGCGATGCTACCGAGGTTGCAGCCGCGGGCAAGAACGCCTCTCGCGAGCGCGAGGTTCAGCAGCCCCAGCAGCAGAATCGCGGCGGCGGCATGAACCCCACACGTCGCCGCCGCCGTCATCTGTCGAGCGAGGAGCGCGAGGACGCCTTCCGCGCCGCAGCTGCTCGCGAGGCCGGTGCCGCTTCCAAGGGCGCCTCGGCCTCCGATGCGCCTGTCGACAAGAGCGGCAAGTCACGTGGCGAGGAGGAGCGCGCGCCGCGTCCGCGCCGTCGCCATTCCTCGGGCGCGCAGCAGAAGCCCTCAGTGCCCTCCGTGGCCGATCAGGTCTCGGATGGCGAGGTCAAGGTCACGCGCCGTCGTCCCGGGGATGGCGGGGGAGCGGCTGCCAAGGCTTCGCGTGGCGCCGCTCGCGACGAGCGCGAGCCGCGCGAGAATCGCGGTGGCGAGGGCTCGGCCGACCAGGGTCAAAAGCGCCGTCGCCGTCGTCGTTCCCGCAAGCCGCGCCAGGATGGTGGCGAGGGCTCGACCCCGTCTTCGTCCGCACCACAACCGCCCGCCGGCGAATAACGCCCGCGAGCGGATTTAACCTGCCTTGCCCCGAGCGCATCGGGGTATCATAGCGCCGAATCAACAACCCTCCCTGCGATCGGGCGTAGGGAGGGTTGTGTCTTGAAGAGCCATCTGAACATATTGAGCCGTCTGCAGAGTGCCGGTGCCCTACCGTTTGCGGACGAATTGCTACCGTTTGCCGAGCGCGCGACGTACGAGGCGCTCGAGGCATTGTCGCCAACACGATGTACCGGCTGCGAGCGCGCCGGTGCGCTTATTTGCCAAGACTGCCTGGCCGCGCTCACGCTCATCGACCCACGTCATAGCTGCACCCGATGTGGCGCCCCGTTTGGGGATTTGCTGTGCACTGAGTGTTCGGTCGAGGGCACGTCTTCGGCAATGGCGGAGGCGCTCGACCGCTGCCTGGCGTGCGCCGTCTATGCGCATCCGCTGCCGCGCATCATTAAAGCGTACAAGGATGCGGGCGAGCGACGTCTGGCTCCGTATCTGGCGGAGCTGCTCTACGACACCGCCCTGCATGCCCAGGTCGTAGCTCCCGATCGCTACGGAGGCGTGCTTTCCGGTGCGGATGCGGTGGTGTTTGTGCCTGCGACGGCGGCAGCGTTTCGGCGGCGTGGTTTTGATCATATGGAGGCTATTGCGCGCCCATTTTGCGAGCTGTCGGGTGTTCCTCTGCTCGATGCTCTCGTCAAGTACGGGCATGGCGACCAGCGCGAACTCGGTCGTGAGGAGCGCCGCGAGCGTGCCCGAGGTATGTACGAGACGGTTGAGGATGTGCACGGCCGCCGCCTGCTGCTTATCGATGACGTTATCACCACGGGTGCGACGATGGCAGCGGCTTCGGCGGAACTCAAGCGCGCCGGTGCCACGGCCGTTGATGGCCTCGCTGTCGCACGCGTTTGGTAGGGGTGATTCATGTGGCGGTAACAATCAGGTGGTGCAACAAACCGACAAAAGAGCAGCTAGCGGCTTCCGTAATCCTAACTGGCGCCTCGGCGCTACGCATGATGCGCGCCGAGCGCCGGCAGATGGGCTATATAAGCTGGAAGGACCTTAATCCCGATGAAGAGCGCCGTGTGCTGCGCACATCGTCGCCCTCGACCGAGGACATCTATCTTCCCGATTTGGTGCGGATTGGGGCCGCAAGCGGCGAGGCGCAAGAGGATTTGTGCTTGCTGGTAGGGTCTGCAGCGCAGCGCCGCCGTATTCTTGGCGTGAGCTGGTCCGTATGCTCCGAGTTGCCCGCCGGCTCGATTCTAGAGGTGGAACCGGGGGTGTACAGTCTATCTCCCGAGGCCCTTTGCGTAGCCGTCGCGCGCGAGGTCGGCTGCATCCAGGCATTTGCCCTGGCCCAGGAGCTGTGCTCTAAGATTTCACTGAGTGACCGCGGGAAGTATCTGCCTCCCTACACCTCGCCTGTCGTGAACAAATTGGCAAAGGACAAAGACCAGCCGCCAGATGTCGGTTACTTTGAGGTCGAGTCCGTGCTGACACCCGATTGCCTGGTAGATTACCTCGCGGCATGCAAGGGGAGCGCGGCCAAGCAGCTGCGGCGGCTGTGTCCCTATCTGTCGGAAAACCTGCGTTCACCCATGGAGTGCATCATGCTTGCCATGTTTTCGCTTCCGTTTTCCTATGGCGGATTTGCCTGTGGTCCCTTTAAGACCGACTACAAGATCGAGTTCAACGACCGTGCACAGGCGATCTCGGGGATGCCGCATGCGGTTTGCGATGCCTTTCAGGAAGCAGCCCGGTTTGACTTGGAATACAACGGTGAGCTGGGCCATTCTTCTCGGAGGGGACGTATCCATGATGAAAAGCGCAACACGGGCTTGATTACTATGGGAATCGAGGTCGCGACGGTCAACAACGAAATGCTCTGTGACATGGAAGCGATGGAAGCACTCGCATGGCGCATCCACCAGCGTATGGGTAAGCGATATCAGAATCGCGTAGAGGCTCGTCGAAAGAGGCAAGATGCTCTGCTGAATACGCTCCGAGCGTGCTTTGGGCTCAAACCAGCGTAAAACTATGGCTTTATAGGGGGTCTGTTTATATGCTCTGTGCAAAAAACGGCAAATATGAGTACTGTTACTAGATTAGTGACAGCAAAAACAAAGAAACTTGGGCCGATAATCTGGATTCAGCGAAGAGATAATAAACGAATGTGGAATATCTTGGCGCCAAGCAGGCTGTGCGGAACTCAAAAAGGGCTCGTGAGGTGGTAATACGCTGCTACTAAATTGGTAACAGTACTCATATTTGCCGTTTTTTGCACACGGCACCCTGAGACGGGTGCCCCGGAGCTCCCCGTAGGGGAGCTCCGGGCTTCATAGGGGCACGAATGGTCCGCTCCGACCCGCAAAATCTGTACTCGAGATGCGAATGACGCCCCTAACCTTAAACTTTAGCTTGAACTTAGCTATAATGCGCTTCGTTCCTACCAGGCTGTGGTTGCGGACGGACGAAATGCCCGTCCTAGTCCAAGACAGACGCGGTCAAAGGGATCCACGTAAGCGACCGCGTGCGCGCGGCGCGATCATGGCGCGTCCTAGATGTAAGCCGCACCGTCCGTTCTACTTTCTTTGGGGCAATACCGCCTCGCGGGCGAGCGGGTCAGTCGTGAAGGTGGCTGCGGCCTCCCGAGCAAACACCCCGGTGCGCAAGTGTGGGGTCAAATACCAGGTCAGCTGGTGGGAACAACCTGATATTCCGCGCAACGCACGGATCGTATACGACACAGAAGGCAGGGTAGTGGACATGGTGAGGGGCAGCTTGATGCACGCGGCTCGGTTAGGTGCTGGGACCGCAGTGGTCATCGCCGTTTTGGGCCTGAGCGGATGCGCGTTCAACCCGCTGTCTACGTTCATGACTCCCACGATCGACCAGATCGAGTACGAGACCGTCACGCCGGCGGTGTCGGACGATGCCCTGGTCACTCCCGGAACCCTGACGGTCGCCCTCGATACTTCCGATGCGCCGCAGGCCATGCAGGACGCCGACGGCGAGCTCACGGGGTATGCGGTTGACGCCGCCCGCGCCCTCGCAAGCCGCATGGGCCTTAAGGTCGCCTTTGTCGATGCGTCCTCGGCAGATTCCGCGCTCGGCGACAAAAAGGCCGATATCTTTATCGGCGAGATTAACTCCACGGACGGGGACATTAGCTCACTCGGCACCTGCCTGTACGATGCCACTTCCGTGTTCGGTAAAACTAGCGATGGTGGGTCGCTAAGCGTTTCCACCGATACCCTTAACACGTCTACCCTGGGTGTCCAGATGTCCTCGGCCTCGCAGGAGGCGCTTGCCAAGCAGAGCATTACCGCCAACCAAAAGACCTACTCCAACATCAACGAGTGCTTTGAGGCGCTCGAGTCCGGCGAGGTCGACTATGTGATCTGCGACTCCACGGCCGGAGGCTACCTTGCACGCCTGATGAGCGAGGTCTCCTATGTCGGTGCGCTCGAGGCGCCCTCGACGCTTGGTGTTGCGGGCCTCTCATCCAATGACGAACTGTGTCGTGCTGTGAGCGATGCCCTCGACGACATCACGGCCGACGGCACGCTCGAGGCGGTCCACTCTGTCTGGTATGGCACGATGCCCTACGACCTCACCACTAAGACGGTTTCGGGCGCTAACGTGCAGCCGGGCGATTCTGAGTCCAGTGAGACCATGTCCTCCGGCAGCGAGTCCTCCGATTCCAACAATGAGACCGCATCCTCCGAGGACAAATCGTCCAGCCAGGAAGGCGCCATCACCGACGACGACATTAACAAACTCAATAGCTAGTTATTGCTAGGGGTGGTGTCTCCTATACGTTGGAAAGGACACTTCTTCACGGTTTCAACACGCACTGCCGGGCTTCCCCGATGGGGGAGCCCGGCTTTTTCATCCCAATAAAACTAGCAGGTCAAAGCCAATTTTCGGGACCAAATACAAAGCCGCCGGCCCCCTCCTATAGCGCACTTTGCCACAGAAAAGTGCGAGACTTCGGTATGCGGTATCAAGCAATCGTTATTCGGGTCTTTAGGAATCCGCGTGATTAAATGCACGGCAATGGGTACATAGCCAGTACAGTAAGTCCCCGAGGCAGATTGGAGCCACGTATGGATATCAAGGTTTCTGGACGCAAGACGACGGTAACCGATGCTCTGCGTGCGCATGTGGATGAGAAGATCGGCGAGGCGCTCAAGGTTTTCGATATCGAGCCCATGACGGTCGACGTTGTACTTCGCTATGAGAAGAACCCCTCGAACCCCAACCCGGCAATCGTCGAGGTCACGGTTCGTGCCCGCGGTTCGGTGATTCGCGTTGCCGAGCACGGTGCAGATATGTACGCCGCCATCGACCTCTCCGCCGATAAGGTCACCCGCCAGCTGCGCAAGTTCAAGACCAAGGTCGTGGACAACCGCCAGGGCGGTGCCAGCGCCGCGGATGTCGCGCCGGTCGAGCGCGTCGAGGATCTGGCCGACCTGCTGCTGCCCGAGGAAGAGGACGACCTGCTCGTCCGCGAGAAGGTTATCGACGTCACCCCGATGACTGAGGAGCAGGCGCTGGTGCAGACCGATCTGCTGGGTCACGACTTCTACGTGTTCGAGAACGCGACGACCGGCCTTATCAATGTGGTGTATCACCGTAAGAATGGTGGATATGGCATCATCAAGCCCCGCATCGAAACACTTGACGAGTAAAATACGTTAACTTGCATGAGTTAACGGTTGGCGGCCATCCCATGCGGGTGGCCGCCTTTTTTACGTAAGGAGTCGCTTTGATGGACAAAGCTGCATCTACCGGCCATTCTGACCGCTGCCGCATCGTCGTCGATACCTGCTGCGACTTTAGCCCCGAGGTCGCTGCGAACCTCGATGTCGATATCTTGGGCTTCCCCTTTATCATCGATGGCGAGGAGCGTACGGACGACATCTGGTCGAGCATCACGCCCAAGGAGTTCTACGACCGTATGCGCGCCGGTGCCCGCGTGTCCACCTCGGCTGTGTCGCTCGGTCGCTATATTGAGTTCTTTACCGAGTGCGCTAAAGAGGGTACGCCCACGGTCTACCTGTGCTTTACTTCGGCGCTGTCGTCGAGCTACAACTCCGCGTGCCAGGCGGCAGATGCCGTGCGCGCCGAGTATCCTAACTTTGAGCTCTACGTGGTCGACAACGCCCTGCCCTGCGCGACCGGCGCGCTCTTGGCGCTCGAGGCCGTGCGCCAGCGTTCGGCGGGACTGACCGCCAAGCAGCTGGTCGATTGGGCAAACGAGGCAAAGACCTACGTGCACGGCTACTTTACCCTCGAGAGCTTCGACGCACTGGCTGCTGGCGGCCGCATTCCGCCCGCGGCGGCGCAGCTCACGGCAAAGCTCGATGTCAAGCCCGAGCTCTCCTACGACCTTGCCGGCTCGCTGTCGCTGATCGGCGTCAACCGCGGCCGCAAGAAGGCACTCAAGTCCATCCTCAAGTCGTTCCGCGAGAACTACGTGCCCGACCGCACTATGCCCATCGCAATCATGACGGCCGATGCCGAAAAGGACGGCGACTGGCTCGAAGCCGCCATCCGCAAGGAGGAGGGCTGCGCCGACGTTACGATCATTCGCAGCTCCGTGGGTCCCACCATCGGCTCGCACGTGGGCCCCGGCATGGTGGCCTGCGCGTTTTGGGGTAAGAACCGCGCCGACAAGGCGTCGCTTTCCGACCGTATCGCCCGCCGCGTGCGCGGTCAGTAGGCAAGTAGCGCGGCCGTAATCGATCCCAACTCACAGCCCAAACGCTGGCACCGAGTATTCAACCTGGTAATAACACCCAACCCAAAAGGAAAGGTTTCATGGCAAACAAGCTCTCTGTCGCATTTATCGGCACCGGAATTATGGGTGCCCCCATCGCCGGCCACATTCTGGACGCCGGCTATTCCGTCACGGTCAACAACCGCACTAAGTCCAAGGCTGCAGCGCTCGTTGAGCGCGGCGCCGTCTGGGCTGATACGCCGGCAGATGCCGCGGCGAACGCCGACGTTGTCTTTACCATGGTGGGTTATCCCTCCGAGGTCGAGGAGCTCTACCTGGCGGGTGACGGTCTGCTCGCGTGCACTAAGCCCGGCGCGGTCCTGATCGACCTCACCACGAGCTCACCCGAGCTGGCGCGCGACATTGCCGAGGCCGCCCAGGTCTCCGGCCGCATGGCGTTTGACTGCCCCGTCACCGGCGGCGAGTCGGGAGCTATCGCCGGCACGCTCACGGCTATCGTGGGCGCTACCGAGAACGACATCGCCCCGGTCCGCGACATCCTTTCCACCTTCGCGGCCAACATCTGCTGCTTCGACGGCGCCGGCAAGGGCCAGGCTGCCAAGCTCGCCAACCAGGTGTCGCTGGGCGCCTGCATGGTCGGCATGGCAGACGCCATGGCATTTGCCGAGCTGAGCGGCCTCGATCTGGAGAAGACCCGCCAGATGATCCTGGGCGGTACCGGCAAGTCCGGCGCCATGGAGAGCCTGGCTCCCAAGGCGCTCGACGGCGACTACAAGCCCGGCTTTATGGTCGAGCACTTCATCAAGGACCTGCGCTTGGCGCTCGCCTATGCCGACGATCGCGAGCTTGCGCTGCCCGGCGCCGACGTCGCCTTTACGCTCTACGACATGCTCGACGCCATCGGTGGCGCCAAGCTGGGCACCCAGGCCATCACGGTCCTCTACAAGGAGGAGGCCGACGCCATCGCCGCCGGTCTGGACTGGTCGCAGTATCGTCCCGAGGAGCACGGTGCTCACGAGGACGGCTGCGGTTGCGGCGAGCATGGCGACGACCACGAGTGCGGTTGCGGCCACCATCACGGCGAGGACCACGAGTGCTGCGGCGGTCACGGCCATGACGACGGCCACGAGTGCTGCTGCGGCCACCATCACGGGGAGTAGCACCCATGAGCTGGACGTTCGTGGTGTTAGCGCTGGTGCTCTTTCTCTTTGCGATTTACATTGGCTTTTTGTGCGGCCAGTGGGCCTGCGAAAAGCGCGTGATCACCAAGCGCGACTACTGGATTGCCAACTTTGCAGGCGCGGCGGCAGTCGTCCTGCTGACCTGGGTGTTCTCGCTGTTCCCGCTGGTGCAGTTTGCGCCGATCGGCTGGCTCGGCGGCTTTATCGCCGGTCTTAAGATGAGCTTTGGCGAGTCCGTTGGTCCATGGCGCAAGCACGACGAGGTTTTTAACGTCAACAAGGCTCATCGCGCCGCCGCCGACGCGGGCGACGCCGAGGAGCGTCGCCGTGCGCGTCACAATGGTGCAGCCGACCGACAGCTCATCTCGGTCACCGATGACAGCAAGGGTGCTGGCAAGCACGCTAAGAAATAGTAAGAAGAGGTAACTATGGCAGAAAATAAAGACGAACAGCTCACCGACGAGGAGCTGGCACAGCTCCAGCTGGCAGAGGAGAACGAGAACGCCGTCGACCGCCTGGTCCAGGAGCTCGGCTGCCCCACGCGCCGCATCCGCCAGTTTGCCGCCCGCGTGCTGCACCTGCTTGCCGAGCGCGATCCGCAGCGCGTCGTGCCCTGCGTGCCCGCGTTGATCGAGGCGCTCGACCGCCCCGAGGCGCAGACCCGCTGGGAGGCCCTCGATGCCCTGACGGCGCTCGCCACCACCTGCCCCGAACAGCTGGGCGATGCCTTTGAGGGCGCCGAGACCGCGCTGTTCGACGAGATTTCCTCCACGCTGCGCTATGCCGCCTTCCGCCTGCTGTGCGTGTGGGGAGCCACGGGCGTCGAGCGTTCGCGCGAGGCTTGGCCGATCCTGGACGAGGCCATCCAGTGCTACCACGGCGACCTTGAGTATCGCGATATGCTCGGTTGCCTGTACGAGTTTTGCCAGGGCGAGATCGATGCCGAGGTTGCCGAGAAGCTCGCGCTGCGCCTTAAGTTCGACGCCGAGAACGGCAAGGGCAGCTATCTCAAGGCCCGTTCGAGCGAGATTTGCGAAATGCTTGTTAAACGTTTTGGCCTGGATCTCTCCAAAAAGAAGAAGCGTGCTAGCGTTAAAAAATCTGAGGCCGCCGAAGACGAGGAGTAACAGATTATGGCGCACGATGTAGTCCTGATTCCCGGTGACGGTATCGGTCCCGAGATTACGCAGGCCATGCGCCGCGTGGTCGAGGCCACCGGTGTCCAGATCAACTGGAACGTCCAGGAGGCCGGCGCCGGCGTCATGGACGAGTTTGGCACGCCGCTGCCCCAGCATGTGCTCGATGCGGTCGCCGAGACCAAGGTTGCCATCAAGGGCCCCATCACCACACCGGTCGGCACGGGCTTCCGCAGCGTCAACGTGGCCCTGCGCAAGCATTTCGACCTGTACGCCTGCGTGCGCCCCTGCCTGTCGCAGCCGGGCGACGGCTCGCGCTTCCGCGATGTCGACCTGGTTATCGTGCGCGAGAACACCGAGGACCTCTACGCCGGCATCGAGTTCGATGAGGGCGCTGCCGAGGTCGAGGAACTCTCGCAGCTCGTCGAGCGCTCGGGCCAAAAGACCTTCGCCGCCGATTCCGCGATTTCGATCAAGCCGATCTCTATCGCCAAGAGCCGCCGCATTGTGGAGTATGCCTTTGAGTATGCCCGCCGCTGCGGCCGCAAAAAGGTGACGGCCGTGCACAAAGCCAACATCATGAAGGCGACCGACGGCTTGTTCCTGCGCGTGGCGCGCGAGGTGGCCGCCAACTATCCCGATATCGAGTTCAACGACAAGATCGTCGACGCCACCTGCATGGGTCTGGTCCAGAACCCCAATGACTTCGATGTCCTGGTGCTGCCCAACCTGTACGGCGATATCGTCAGCGACCTGTGCGCTGGCCTGGTGGGTGGCCTGGGTATGGCTCCGGGTTCCAACATCGGTGCCGATTGCGCCATCTTTGAGGCAACGCACGGCTCCGCGCCCGATATCGCGGGTCAGGATATCGCCAACCCCACGGCCGAGATTCTGTCTGCGGCTATGATGCTCGATCATCTGGGCGAGAGCGATGCGGCCAATGGTATCCGCGCCGCCGTGTCTGCCACGCTCGACGAGGGCAAGCAGGTTACCGGTGACGTGCGTCGTGCCCAGACCGGCTCCGTTGAGGGCGCGGTGGGCACGCAGGCCTTTGCCGATGCCGTTATCGCGCACCTGGTCTAAGGTATGCACGCTGCAAACGCCTAAATAGTACTTAAGTGTTTGCGTATAACCTAAGAATCAATACGCCCGGCGCTCCGTCGGGCGTATTCTATTGAGGACTATGTTTCCTAACAAGGAGTAACCGATATGGGTCTGATTCAAAAGAAGGACGAGAAGGACGAGATCGACGGCATCCAGATCATCGAGCGCGGCGAAGGCCCCGACGGTGACGAGGACGAGAAGATCGACTTGGTCGCCGGCACGTCTGCCGAGCACATTGCCGCCGGCACGACGGCCGAGGAGGAGGATGCTCGCCTGGAGGCAAAGATCGCCGCGGACGCCGCCGACGAGAACCTCATGCCCGAGGAGCAGGATGAGGACGACTCCGATGCGGACGACCATGCATCCAAGCACAAAAAGACGATGATTGCCGCCTTCGTGGTTGCAGTCGTGATCGCTGCGGTGGTCGGCTTCTTTATTGGCAATGGCGGCTTTGGCGGCAAGGGTGTCGGTTCGGCGACCCTGACCGAGGACCAGCTCGATTCGACCGTCGCAAGCTATAGCTACAACGGCAAGAAGAGCGACATCACCGCGCGTGAGGCCATCGAGAGCCAGTACAGCCTCGACACCGTCAAGGACGACGACGGCAACTATACCGCTCCGTCTGCCGACGTTATCCTGTCCTACGTGCGCAACCAGATTCTGCTGGACGCTGCCGAGGACGAGAGCATTACCGTCTCTTCCAAGGAAATGAAGCAGTACGCCGAGGAGTCCATCGGCACCTCCGACTACAAGACCATGGCCACGCAGTACGGCGTGTCCAAGGACCAGGCCAAGCAGATCGTCCGCCAGTCCGCGACGCTGCAGAAGCTCTACAAGAAGAAGGTGGGCGATAGCTCCGCAAGCATGCCGACCGCCCCGACCGAGCCTGCTGACGGCAACGAGGAGACCGCGAGCAAGGACTACGCCGACTACATCATCAACCTTGCCGGCGACGAGTGGGATAGCGAGAAGGGCACCTGGAAGGACGCCGATGGCACCTACGCTAAGGCATTCGCCGACGATGCCTTTACGGCTGATAGCGCCACCTATAAGCAGGCAATGACCGCCTACTACACTGCCTATCAGCAGTATTCCTCGCAGGCTTCGAGCGCCAGCTCCAAGTGGACCGAGTATGCTAACGGCCTTTACGCCAAAGCCAACATCAGCATCTACGGCCTGTTTGCTTAAAGGTTGCCCGAGCTTTCGAGCGCGAGGCCCAAATACCTGATTAAGCCCGCTAGAACGACAACGTTCTAGCGGGCTTTTTGTTACCGAAACCACTGGGGTAGGACTTGCGCCCGCGCAAGTGCTTCATCGGGTCTCCCCAATTCATCTAGGAAAACGGCCGTAAACGAATGCAAATAACCGGTGAACGGTCGAAAACTACCGTTCACCGATAATATCGAAACTGGTTCTAACTGGTATTAAGTCAAAAAGACCAATTCACAAATCTTCACAATGACCTGCAATTTTTCTTTACGCTATTTTTAGCCGCCCTGCGTTGTATTGACACGAAAAGAGTTCCGATCTTTCGTCACAACATTTCGAAACGGTTTCAAAACCGCAGGTAGAAGTGTTAACGAGCGGTAAACGGTCGATTTTTACCCGTGAGCGGTGCAAAAACGTTTTACTGTATGAATCAACGAAAGCAACCTCTTCTGTGGTGATATAGTGACAACAACACGTCACGTGGTTACTACCAGTTGAGAGACCACTGGTTCTTAAAGAACGCTTTCCAAGAAGCTTTAAGGGCAAGCGCCCGTTGGCTTCCGAACATCATCGGACTCAGATCGTACACACCTTCGGAAGGGAAATTTGAATGGTTGGCTTTATTCTTACCGGTCATGGACAGTTCGCACCCGGCCTTGCAAGCGCTATCGCTATGGTCGCTGGTGACCAGCCCGCTTTTACCGTTGTTCCTTTCGAGGGCGACCAGGCTGCTTCCTACGGTGAGGATCTCCGCGCCGCAATTACCGCCATGCGCGAGGAGTGCGATGGCGTGCTCGTCTTTACCGACCTGCTAGGCGGTACCCCGTTCAACCAGTCGATGATGATCGCCCAGGATGTCGACAATGTCGAGGTCCTGACCGGCACTAACCTCCCCATGGTTATTGAGCTTCTGTTCCTCCGCGGCAATGCCACGCTCGCCGAGCTTGGCGAGCAGGCCGTGACCGTTGGCCAGACGGGCATCACCGCCCAGACGGTCGCATCCGTTGCCGGCTCCGAGGATGAGGATATCTTCGGCGACGAGGACGGCATCTAATGGCCGATTTCGGAGCCAACGTCCTGAGCTCCTCGGTCGCCCTTTTAGGTTTGCTTGTCATCATGGGTTTGATTTACACCATCTGGTCGCAAATCAACATGAAGAAGAAGCAGAAGTACTTCAAGGAGCTGCACACGGAGCTCAAGCCGGGTCAGGAGGTTCTTTTCGCCGGCGGTATCTACGGAACCGTCAAAGGCATCGAAGGCGAAAAGGTCCAGATCAAAGTCCGATCCGGTGCCGTCGTAGATGTTTCGCGTTACGCGATTCAGGAGATCAAGTAACTGTCGTCAGCAAATAACGAAAGGAAGCTGATCAACATGGCAGAACCCAACATTCTTCTTACCCGCATCGATAACCGACTGGTTCATGGTCAGGTTGCCACCCAGTGGAACTCCACCCTGGGCTCCAACCTCATCCTCGTTGCCAACGACGACGTGTCGAACAACACCATGCGCCAGAACCTCATGAAGATGGCCGCTCCCACCGGCGTCGCTACGCGTTTCTTCTCCCTGCAGAAGACCATCGACGTCATCGGCAAGGCGAGCCCGCGCCAGAAGATCTTCATCGTGGCCGAAACACCGGAAGACGTGCTTACGCTCGTCAAGGGCGGTGTGCCTATAAAGAAGGTAAACATCGGCAACATGCACATGTCGGAAGGAAAGCGCCAAGTCGCCACCTCCGTCGCAGTTAACGACGAGGATGTCGCTGCGTTTAAAGAGCTGCAGGAATTGGGGGTGGAGTTGGAGATCAGGCGCGTTCCGAGCACGCCTGTTGAGGATACGAGCAAGCTCTTCTCGTAATCTTCGTGATCCACGTTGTCAGGAATGAAACTCTGACATTCTGTACGTGAAATCCAAAGTGCGTACATACATTTTGAAAGGAGGAGCAAGATGGAATACTCGATCATCCAGGTCGCTCTGGTCTTCATCGTCACGTTCGTCGCGGCAATCGACCAGTTCAACTTCCTCGAGTCTCTCTATCAGCCCATCGTCACCGGCGCCGTCATCGGTCTTATCCTTGGCGACCTCAACACCGGTCTTCTCGTGGGTGGTACCTATCAGCTCATGACGATCGGCAACATGCCGATCGGAGGCGCTCAGCCGCCTAACGCCGTCATCGGCGGCATCATGGCAGCCATTCTCGCTATCGCTACGGGTCTCGAGCCCAACGCGGCAGTCGGCCTTGCCATTCCGTTCGCTCTGCTTGGTCAGCTCGGCGTTACCCTGGTCTTCACGCTTATGTCGCCGCTCATGTCCTCTGCGGACAACATGGCTCACAACGCTGACACCAAGGGTATCGAGCGTCTGAACTACTTCGCCATGGCTCTGCTCGGCCTGATCTTCGCTGTCGTCGTCACCCTGTTCTTCATCGCTGGCGCCACCATCGGTCAGACCATCGCTTCCGCCATCCCGACTTGGCTGCAGACCGGTCTCTCCGCTGCAGGCGGCATGATGCGCTTCGTCGGCTTCGCCGTCCTGCTCAAGGTTATGATGAACCGCGATATGTGGGGCTTCTTCCTCATGGGCTTTGGCCTCGCGCTCATCACCGTTGCCAACGAATCTCTGGCAACCCCTGCTCTGCTCATCCTCGCTCTCATCGGCTTCGGCATCGCTTTCTGGGACTTCCAGCAGCAGACCGAGCTGAAGGGTGCAGCTGTTTCTGACGGAGGTGACTTCGAAGATGGCATCTAATGAGTATGTGATCCCGGAGCACTACGAGGATCTCACTCCTGCTCCGCAGCTCGACCAGAAGACCCTCAACAAGATGGCTTGGCGCTCCTGCTTCCTGCAGGCATCGTTCAACTACGAGCGTATGCAGGCCGCTGGCTGGCTCTACTCCATCATCCCCGGTCTGGAGAAGATCCACACCAACAAGAACGACCTCGCGGCATCCATGAGCCACAACCTGGAGTTCTTCAACACCCACCCGTTCCTTGTCACCTTTGTTATGGGTATCGTGCTTTCGCTCGAGCAGAACAAGGTTGACATCCCCACGATCCGCGCCGTCCGCGTCGCCGCAATGGGCCCGCTCGGTGGTATCGGTGACGCCCTGTTCTGGCTGACGCTCGTGCCTATCACGGCCGGCATCACCTCCAACATGGCCATCAACGGCAACGCCGCTGCGCCGATCATCTTCCTGGTGATCTTCAACGCCGTCCAGTTCGCTCTGCGCTTCTGGCTCATGAACTGGTCCTACAAGCTTGGCACCAGCGCTATTGACGCTCTGACTGCCAACATGCAGGCCTTCACGCGTGCCGCTTCCATCATGGGCGTCTTCGTCGTCGGTTGCCTGGTCGTCACCATGGGTGGCACCCAGATCAACCTCCAGATCCCCAACGGCACCACCCGTGGCCTCTCCGCCAATACCGTGATCGTCTCCGAGAAGGAGGCCAAGAACTTCACCGGTATGGAGGGCATCGATACCGAGACCGCTGAGGCCGGTACCATCGCCATGACCGATAAGGACGGCAACGCCCTTACCGCTTCCGATGCCGACGGCAACGCTGTCACGTGTGGCGTCACCGATCTGGGTAACGGCATGGAGTCCGTTACCTACGGTACCGTCACCGAGGATCCGGTCAACTTCTCTGTTGCGGACACCCTCAACACCATCGTCCCGAAGCTTGTCCCGCTTATGCTTACGCTGCTGCTTTACTACATGTTCGCTAAGCACAGCTGGACCCCGACCAAGGGCATTCTGCTGCTCTTCGTCCTGGGCATCCTGGGCGCTGGTCCGCTTGGTCTCTGGCCGAGCATCTGGTAAGGCTCTAGCTTGAGGGGTGTGTCCCTACGCGGCTCACACCCCGACCCCTTAAGCCATGTGTATGTTAAAAGCCGCGTGCTCGAAAGAGCGCGCGGCTTTTGTTTTCTTGATGATTCGGGTGTTGCAGGCCGATATTGCTTAACACCCTAGGTAGTAGCCGAGTTTGAGAAAATGGGAGGATAGGATGGCGATCGGAGCGCGTAAGCAACCGCTGTACGATCAGCTGGTCGATATTCTGACCGAAAAGATCGACCATGAATATCGCGCCGGTGACATGATTCCTTCCGAGCGCGAACTTTCGGAGCGCTATGGTCTCTCGCGCACTACGGTACGCCTGGCTCTGCAGGAACTGGAGCGTTTAGGACTGGTGGTTCGGCAGCACGGTCGCGGTACCTTTGTGACCGACCGTTCGGCAAAGGCAACCAATCTTATGCAGTCCTACAGTTTTACCGAGCAGATGCGCGCGATGGGGCGCGACCCCGAGACCACGATTCTCGAGTTTTGCGAGATGGAGGCCGATAAGAATCTGGCCGAGCATATGGGATTGCGTATCGGTGATCGCATTTTTAAGCTCAAGCGCCTTCGTTCTGCCGACAACATGCCCATGATGGTCGAACGCAGCTATCTACCGGTTCGTCAATTTCTGTCCCTAAAGCGACCGCTGCTGGAACGCAAGCCGCTTTACGATGTGATTGAGCAAGACTTTCAGCAAAAAATACGCGTGGCCGAAGAGGAGTTCTATGCGAGCATAGCCCGTCCCACCGATGCCCACCTTTTGGAAATCGTCGAGGGCTCGCCTGTGCTCGATTTGGTTAGGACTACGTATAACGAGTCAAACGAGGTTGTGGAGTATACGCTCTCGGTTGCTCGTGCCGATCAGTTTAAATACAAGGTTTACCACCAGCGTAGCGACTAGTGTCCGCACCGTTTCCATATGATGATTCTTTGTATTTAACTGGTTACTACCAGATAACCAACAGAAGTGTATAATTGCACGTCAGAGGATTGCTTCTAGAGAGAGGTATTAGAAATGTTCGAGAAGAGTGTCGAGGAGCTTACCGAGCTCGGCGCCCAGATCACCACGGCCGAGATTGCTCAGCAGCCCGAGCTTTGGCGTGATACGCTCAACATCTATCGCGAGAACAAGGAGGCCATCGAGGCCTTTCTGGCCGAGGCTCGCGCTATGGGCGAGGGTCGTCTGTCCGTTGTCTTCACCGGTGCCGGTACGTCCGACTACGTTGGCGATACCTGCGCCCCGTACCTGCGTCACGCTGGCAACACTGATCTCTACGACTTTAAGCCCATCGCCACGACCGACATCGTGAGCGCCCCGCGCGACTTCCTGCGCGCCGAGGATCCCACGCTCGTGGTTTCCTTTGCCCGCTCTGGCAACAGCCCTGAGAGCCTTGCCGCCGTTGCCGTTGCCAAGGAGCTCGTCCACAACGTTAAGTTCCTCAACATCACCTGCGCTCCCGAGGGCAAGCTCGCCGTCGAGTCTGCCGATGATCCCAACGCGCTGACGCTGCTCATTCCGCGCGCCAACGACAAGGGCTTCGCCATGACCGGTTCTTACACCTGCATGACCCTGCTCTCCACCCTTATCTTTGACGAGGCTTCCGATGAGCAGAAGGCTGAATGGGTCGAGACCATCGCCAAGATGGGCGAGGAGGTCATCTCCCGTGAGCCTGAGATCGCCGATTACCTGGCTGGCGACTTCAACCGCGTGACCTACTTGGGTTCTGGCTCCTTCGGTGGCCTTGCCCAGGAGAGCCAGCTCAAGATCCTCGAGCTCGCTCACGGTCTGGTCGCTACTTCCTACGACACCTCCATGGGCTATCGTCACGGACCTAAGTCCTTCGTCGACGATAAGACACTCGTCTTCGTGTTCGTCAACAATGACGCCTACACCCGTCAGTACGACATCGACATCCTCAACGAGATCGGTGGCGACGATATTGCTCAGCACACCGTTGCCGTTCAGCAGGATGGCGCTACTGTCTACGAGGGTGAGTCCTTCACCTTTAAGGGCTATGAGGCACTCCCCGAGGGTTACCTTGCTCTGCCGTTCGTGATGTTTGCCCAGGCAATCAGCCTGCTCAACTCCGTGCGCGTGGGTAACACGCCCGATACGCCGAGCCCCACCGGCACGGTCAACCGCGTGGTCAAGGGCGTGACGATTCACCCCTTCACCGCTTAATCGCGTCCCCCTGTAAGGACGCCCGTCCGCTCATAACGGCGGGCGGGCGCTTTTTGTTTTACGTGAGCTGGGTATAAGCATCACCACAGTCAACTGCTTTAGAAGCGAGGAGTGCATATGAGCACGTACGCAATTAAGGCTGACAAGTTCTTCTTGCCGGCAGGCCCGCAACTGGGCGGCTATCTTATGGTCGAGGATGGCGTCTTTGGCGCCTGGCAGGCCGACGAGCCCTCTTGCGAGATTAAGGACTACACGGGATCGTGGATCGCGCCGGGCATGGTCGACACCCACATCCATGGCTTCTATAACCACTCGACTACCGATAACGACCCCGAGGGTATCGATATCAGCTCGACCGAGCTCGCCCGTCGCGGCACCACCAGCTGGCTGCCTACGACGTTCACCGATGGCGTCGAGCAGATTAAGGACGCCTGCGCCGCCATCGCCCAGGCGGACGAGGGTCGCGGCCCCGACTTCTGCGGTGCTCGCATTCAGGGCATCTACCTGGAAGGCCCCTTCTTTACCATGAAGCACGTGGGCGCGCAGAACCCTGCTTACCTTATCGATCCCTCCGAAGAGATCTTCGACCAGTGGCAGGAGGCTGCGGGTGGTCGCATCGTTAAGAGCGCCATGGCGGCCGAGCGCGACGGTGCCGCTGCTTATGCGGCTGCTCTGAACGCCAAGGGTGTGGTGACCAGCATCGGTCACTCCGACGCCACCTACGATGAGTGTATCGCCGCCATCAACGCCGGCGCCAGCTGCTTTACGCATACCTATAACGGTCAGCGCGGGCTGCATCACCGTGAGCCCGGTGTCGTGGGCGCTGCCATGTCCACGCCCGAGACCTACGCCGAGATCATCTGTGACGGCAAGCACGTGAACCCTGCCGCCATCAAGGCGCTGCTGCAGGCAAAGGGCTGGCAGCATACGGTGCTCATCACCGACTGCCTGGGTTGCGGCGGCATGCCCGAGGGCAGCTACACCAGCGGTGGCATGGACGTCATCATGAAGGACAACCTGTGCTGGCTCGCCGACGGCAAGAGCATTGCCGGCTCGGTGCTCACGCTTGCCCAGGGTGTCAAGAACATTGTCGATTGGGGCATCGCCAGCGCTGATATCGCCATTCGCATGGCAACCGAGGTGCCGGCTCGCTCTGCGCACATCGAGGATAAGTGCGGCAGCATCATGCCGGGCCGTGACGCCGACTTTGTCGTGTTCGACCACGAGCTCACCCTCGTCGAGACGTATGTTGGCGGCCAGAGCGTCGGCAACGCCTTTACCGAGTAACGATACAAAAAGACGGCGGGCCCGAATTTGCTCGGACCCGCCGTATGAGTTAAACGCTCAAAAGCACCTTCACAGTTACAGCTTGTTAGCGATCTTCTTTGCCGTGCGCTTAACGCCGGCCACCAAGCCTCCTGCAGGATGCTCCTTCTCGTATGCTAGGCGCTTCTCGCGCTTGGCGTACTCTTCGACGATGATGTCGCCATACTCGTTTTCGATCTTGTCGAAGAAATCGACGGCGCCCTTAATTTCCTCAGCGGTCGGGTGTCCCTTTTGGACACCGCCGGTGAGTTTGAGCGGCCCCCACGTATCAAAGCCGGGGCAGCCGTAGACACCCATAAAGATGGCCTGCCTCATACGGCAGATGCCATCGATGTCCTTGCCGTACCACTTGTTTTTGCCACCGTAGGTCATAAGGCCAAACACCTTGTCCTGCGGCTGCAGCACGTTAGTGAGCACGCGTGCCATGTCCTTGTCGATCTCGGAGTAATAGATGCCCGTGGCGACACCGATTAGATGATATTCGTGCAGGTCGGGATACTCGTTTTTGCCGAGCGTCTTTACATCGAGGGTATCGATCTCGGGGTGCGCCTCAACGATGGCGTCCACGAGCTTTTTCGTATTGCCGTGGTGGCGTGAGGCGTAGAGGATGATGGTTCGCATAAGAAGGCCTTTCAGCTGTAATGACGTCAATGTCTGTATGGTACCCCGTTGCATGGCTGGGATACCGGACGCATCGATGAACGTGCGGGTTTGTCCTTTGGTCAGGGCCGAGACGGGTACTTGCGAGCAAAACGCAGTTGTTCGAAAGGATGGGCAATGGAATACGCTCTCTCCAACGATTCGATTTCTATTAAGGTGTCTACGGCCGGCGGCTCGTTTACCTCGATTGAGGCCGACGGTCGCGAGTATTTGTGGCAGGGCGATCCCGCAGTGTGGTCCGGCCAGGCGCCGATTTGCTTCCCGATTTGCGGAGGCTTGCGCGACAACAGCGCCATGACGTTTGCCGGGCATCATGTAAAGCTCGCTCGCCACGGGTTTGCGCGCAAGCAGGAGTGGAAGCTGCAGAGCCAAGGCGAGAACGAGCTGGCGATGTGCCTGGCTTCGGAGGATAACGCCGCGCTGCTGAGCGATTATCCCTACCCGTTTAAGCTTGTCGCTCGTTATACGCTCGAGGACGCCGCCGTGCGCGTCTCCTATGAGGTGACCAACGAGGGCACCGAGGACATGCCGTTCTTTATCGGTGGACACCCCGGCTTTAGGTGCCCGCTCGACGAGGGCGAGGCCTATACGGACTACGAGTTGCGCTTCGAGAAAGACGAGGCTGCGGAGCTTTGCACCGCTGTCCCCTCGACCGGATTGATTGATGTAGCTAACCGCTCCAAGAACCCCATGGTGGGGAAGACGCTGCCTCTGTCGCATGAGCTCTTCGATTGTGCGGAGACCATCTTTGACGTGCTCGAGAGCCGTCAGGTCACGCTTTCCAAGAAGGGCGAGGACAAGGGCGTTCGCTTGAGCTTTGGGGGCTTCCCATATCTCATTGTGTGGAGCAAGCCCGAGGGCGATTTTGTGGCGGTTGAGCCTTGGGGCGGTCTTTCGACCTGTTCCGATGAGGACGACGTGCTTGAGCATAAGCGTGGCTGCCTTGTCGCCAAGCCCAAGGAGACCGTCGTTCGCTCGTTCACGATTGAGATTCTGTAATTCCGTTTTGTCGACTCGTATCGCGAGGCACAAGGAGCCTGCGAGATAAGGAGCTAAAAATGATCCTCACCGTTACGATGAACCCGTCCGTCGATACACGCTATCAGCTCGATGAGCTCATTATCGACGACGTTAACCGTGTGACGCCCGAAAAGACTGCCGGCGGCAAGGGCCTCAACGTGGCCCGTGTACTGGGTCAGCTGGGCGACGACGTTGTGGCAACCGGTCTGCTCGGCGGCCACATGGGCGCCTACATGGCCGAGCTCATGGATGCCAACGGCATTAAGAATGATTTTGTACCCATCAAGGGCGAGACTCGCATTTGCCTCAACATCCTCCACGCCGGCAATCAGACCGAGCTACTAGAGAGCGGCCCGACGATTGCCCCCGAGGAGCTTGATGCCTTTACCGCCAAGTTCGCCGAGCTTGCGAGCAAGGCCGATGTCGTCACCATCTCGGGTTCGCTGCCCCGTGGTGTCGAGGCGGACTACTACGCCAAGATCACGGGCATTGCCGAGAACGCCGGCGCCAAGGTGCTGCTCGATACCTCGGGTGCTTCGCTCGAGGCCGCCCTTAATTCCAAAATTAAGCCCGAGCTGGTCAAGCCTAACCTGACCGAGATTAACGGCCTTTTGGGCACGAGCTTTACCACCGACGATGTGGACGAACTCCGCGCCTCGCTCGCCTCTGATGCCCGCTTCTCCGATATCCCCTGGGTCGTCGTGTCCATGGGCGCTGCCGGCTCCGTGGGCTTCCATAATGGCCGTGCATTCCGCGCCAAGACGCCCGATATCCCCGCCGTTAACGCGACGGGCTCTGGCGATTCGACCATTGCCGGCTTCGCGCACGCCATCGCAGCCGGCGCGGATGATGAGACGGTGCTGCGTACCGCCAACACCTGCGGCAAGCTCAACGCCATGGATCCCATGACCGGCCATCTGGTCATGGATCGTTGGGACGAGGTCTACAACGGCGTTGTCGTGACCGAGCTGTAAGAGCTTGGGCGTCGGCCCCGGCATCGCTTGCTAGCTCATGTCGACGACAAGTGCAGTAACATTATGCTGGGGCGCGATGCCGACTTTGTCGTGTTCAGTCCCGACCTTACCTTGGTCGAGACGTATGTGGGTGGCAACAGCGTCGGTAACGCGTTTGCCGAGTAGCCGCCAAAGAAACGATCCGAGAGGGGATTTAGATGATTTACGGTGCACTGGGCGATATCGAGGAATACCGCGGAATGCTCAAGGGCCTCGACGTGCTGATCGACTGGCTCGAGGAGAACGACCCGGCGGAGCTCGAGGTCGGCAGCCATCCGATTCTGGGCGACAAGGTCTTTGCGAACGTCATGGCTCCCACGACGCGTCCCGAGACCGAGGCTCACTTTGAGACGCATCAGCGCTATCACGACCTGCAGATCGATGTCGAGGGTCGCGAGGCCTTTAAGGTCGCCACGGGCAGCCTGACGCTGGTTCAGGAGTTTGACGAGAAGGACGACTACGACCTGGTTGATTCCGACGCCTCGATCGCCGGCGATCTTGCCGACGACAAGTTCGCGCTGTTCGTTGCCGGCGAGCCTCATATGCCCACGCTTGAGTTCCCGGGCGATGGCGCGCAGCCGGTCAAGAAGATTTGCTTTAAGCTGCTTGCAGATGCTTACTGGGAGGAGTAGCGAACTGCTCGGCTGAGTTGCGCGTCTGATGGCGTGATTCCCCTAGGGAAATCACGCTAGGACCCCGCCAAACGTGCTTTCCCTAGGGGAATCACGTTTGGCGGGGTTTTCTGTTTTTGAATAGGGAAGCCTCATTTATTTGCGAAGAACATCGGCTAGGCGCAGGATTGAAATCATCGACCGATAAGTGAGTTCCACTTGTTCGCCCGCAAGCAGTCGTTTCGAGCCAATCTCATCTAGCCCCACAAGCCGAGAAAACAGCGGGCCACTCATCGTGCCATCGTCAATTGATTCCCTTATGGTCTTCAAAACGTCCGTATCATGAAGCGATGCCGAGCTGTAGGGGGCAACACGAGCGGAACTCTCAATTAACGACGAGACAAAAGGATGGAGATGCTTTGGACATAGTCCATCAAACACCACATCCCCATTGTCATCCGAGCCGACCAGGCGCCAAGTATAATGATCGACCCAGTCATCTCCGTCATATATGGCGTCCATGA
>CABSYW010000038.1 GCA_902482035.1 uncultured Collinsella sp.
CCATAGGCATGCGCATAACGTTGCGCTTAATCAAGAGGAGAAAACGTATGGGTCTGTTTGATATGTTTAAGAAGAAGGCTGAGCCCGCGGCTGCCGCTGCTCCTGCCTCCATCTCTACTTCTGCCGGCGCCGACGTGCTGTGCTCGCCCGTCAAGGGCAAGGTCATCAAGATGGCCGACGTGCCCGATCCCGTCTTTAGCGGCGAGGTGCTGGGCAAGGGCTGCGCCGTGTGGCCCGAGGACGATCTGGTCTACGCTCCCTGCGACGGCAAGGTGACCGTCACCATGGGTCACGCCGTGGGCCTGCAGTCCGATAGCGGCATCGAGGTTTTGGTGCACGTTGGCGTCGATACCGTCAACATGAACGGCGACGGCTTCGAGGGCTTCGTCAAGGCTGACGATGTCGTTAAGGCTGGCCAGCCCATGCTCAAGATCGACCGCGCCAAGATCGCTGCTGCCGGCTACAAGGACTGCGTCGTCGTGGCTGTGTCCAACACCGCCGAGTTCGCCGACGTCGAGCTTACCGTCGAGGCCGAGTCTGCCGTCGCTGCTGGTGACGCCATCGTTAAGGTCGTCCGCAAGTAGACTGCGACATCTAAAGGATGTGCAAGGGTGGTTGAATTGTTCGACCACCCTTTTTTATTACAATGCGGCGGAACGTTTTATTGCGCGTTGGGCGGACCGGTAAACCGTTCGGACGTTAAATCGAGCCGACTGCGCCTTTGCTTTGCCGGGGGTGTTCGTTAGCGGCTAGTATGGCCTTATTGTTACGACGTGCACCGCGTCGGGAAGCGCGGTGCCGCTTGTTGGGAGGAATGTCATGAAGAAGAAGCTGCTGCTTGCGCCCCTGATGGCTGTTCTGGTCGCGTGCGTGGTTGTGCTTTCCGGCTGCGGAGGTCCTTCGGTTGAGGAGCTTATCACCGAGGATCTTACGACGCAGTTTGACGAGGTCAAGAACGGTGGCGACGACTTTCTCGCCGGCCTGGAAGAGGCCTCGGGTGACGAGTTCGAGCAGCTGGGCATCGATCCCAAGGAGTACGCCAAGAGCTATCTCGAGGGCTTTGACTACAAAATCGGCGACGTGACGGTCGACGAGGACAAGGGCACCACAACTGCCGAGGTCACCATTACCTGCAAGTCCATGAACCAGATCGTTGAGGATTTTGCCACCCAGTACCAGGAGAAGGTCGCCGCGCTCGATTCGATGCCTTCCGATGACGAGCTGTACAAGATGGCCGGTCAGGTTATGGTCGATGTGACCAAGGCTGCTAAGACCAAGGACACCAAGGTCACCTTCAAGTACTCCTGCAATGACGACGGCGAGTGGTCTGCTGACGATTCCGCAACCAACGAGATGATGAATGCCATGATGAGCTAGGGGGTTGCGGCGTTTTACCAAACGCCGCAACTGCTCGACGCTGCGCGGGCACCAGAGCGACAACTTGTCATTCAAAGAGGACGGCATGACCAGAAGGTCTATGCCGTCCTCTTTTCATGCCAATTTGTTCGCTCTGGTGCCCGCTCGCTGTCCGTCCTCTACCTGCGACGTTGCCATGGTAGTCATTGGGGTGGCACTTGGGGACGTTCCTTTTCTGCCGGCAGTTGGGGACACTCCTTTGGTGCATATGAACCTGTCTCCTTTGTTCAGCGTTGCATCGTGGGTGCTCGGGAAAATGCGAGCCGGTATTTGGGCGAATAGTGGGTCGCGGTTTCCGGATGGGGTGGGTTGCGGAAAGTGCGACCCGGAATATTGCTCCAAAACGGGATGTCGTTTCCCCAACGGGGCTCAACCGGAAAGTGCGTCCCAGTTTGAGGTGTCAAAACGGGACGCATTTTCCGCGCGGCAGCATCGCCGCGACCGGGCAGCGCGCCAGCTTCGTTACTCGCCTAAGATCAGCTCGGCGAGTGCGTCCTGGGTGTCTACCACGTAGTCGGCGCCGGCGGCCTCCAGCTCTGCGCGGCCGCGGAAGCCCCAGCTGACGCCCGCGCTCTTAAGGCCGGCGTTGTGGCCGGTCAGGATATCGACATTCGAATCGCCCACATAGAGCGTGGTTGCCGGATCGGCGCCCAGCTCCTTCATCACATGCAGCGTGACGGGTGCCTCGGGCTTGGGCGGAAATGCGTCCACACGGCCCTGCACCAGCGCAAAGCACTCGGAACCAAAATACTTCTCGATAAGCGGGGCTGCCGAAATATGATCCTTGTTAGTGAGCACGGCAAGCTGAACGCCCGCTGCGCGCAGACGGTCGAGCATCTCAATCGTGCCGGCGTAGGGAGCGGTGTGGTCCTCCTTGTGCTCGCCGTAGTAAGCCCTAAACTCGGCAAGCGTCTGCTCAAACATACGGCTGTCGCCTGCATACTCGGCGGGCATAAAGCGCTCAACCAGCTTGAGCATGCCGTTTCCCACCTTGTAGCGGTACTCGTCCACGGCAAACGTGGGCCAGCCGTGCATCTCGCAGGTGTGGTTGCCGGCGGCCGCCAGGTCCTCAATCGTGTTGAGAAGGGTGCCGTCTAAATCAAAAATCACATGGTAAAAAGCTGCTGCCATGGGTGCTCCCGTCATTGGGTTTCAAAACGCACCCCATAATACTGGGCTTCCGCGTTGGGCGTGCTTGGAATCTGAACATCTTTAGGGTTATCGAGCCACATCGCGCCAGCCGTGCAATTCCGCCCTAGCAAATTCTCGGTAGCTGCTCTCCTACGAGCATATCGAGGATGCGGGTCGAGCCCCAGCCGGTGCGTACGCGCACGGCGGGTCGAGCGCCCTCGGCAAGCGGCAGCACGCGACCGATGATGGCGGCATTCTCGCCGTAGCGGGCGGCGCGCATGGCCGCCAGCGCGGCATCGGCCTGCTCGGCCGGCACCACGACGACCATCTTGCCCTCGTTTGCCACCTGCAGAACGTCGTAGCCGAGCATCTCACATGCCGCCTGCACGTCGGGGCGCACGGGCACGGCATCCTCGTCGATCTCCATGGCAACGCCGCTGGCCTGGGCAAACTCGTTGAGCGTGGATGCCAGGCCGCCGCGCGTGGGGTCGCGGAAGCAGCGGGTGTCGGGGGCAGCGGCGAGCACGTCGGCAATCAGATGATTGAGCGGCGCAGCGTCGCTTTCGATGTTGCTCGAAAACGCCAATCCCTCGCGCTGGCTCATGATGGCGATGCCGTGGTCGCCTAGCGTACCCGATACCAGGATGGCGTCGCCGGGCCGGCAGTTTGCACCGCTGAGCGCTACGCCCGCGGGCACTTCGCCCACGCCGGCGGTATTGATGTAGACGCCGTCGGCACCGCCACGCTCGACCACCTTGGTGTCGCCGGTGATAATCTTCACGCCTGCCTCATGCGCCGTTTCGGCCATGGTCTGCACAATCTGGCGCAGCTTGTCCATGGGATAGCCCTCTTCGAGGATAAAACCGCATGAGAGGTAGCGCACGTTAGCGCCCGAGGTCGCGACGTCGTTGACGGTTCCGCATACGGCGAGGCGACCGATATTGCCGCCGGGGAAGAACTGCGGCGTTACCACAAAGCTGTCGGTCGACATGGCGATTCGCCCGCTTGCGGGCAGCGCGGCGACACCGGCGTCGTTGCCCGCAAGCAGCTCGGGCGACCCAAAGGCATCCAGAAAGACCTCATCGATAATGCGCTTCATCATCTGACCGCCGGAGCCGTGGCCCAGCAGGACAGTGCTATCGGTGGCAGTACGGGACATATCGAAAACTCCAATCGTGGGTGGAATTATATGGGTGAGGCGCAGCGTCGACTGGTCCGCCGTTCGTTAGAACGGCGGAACCTAGCAGTCGCGGTAGCGGTAGTACGCCGCGCAGCTGCCTTCGGAGCTCACCATGCACGGGCCGACGGGGTGTTCGGGCGTACATGCGTGGCCGAACAATGGGCAGTCGCTCGGCGTGATGGCACCGCGCAGCACGTCGCCGCAGCAGCACCCGCGTGGCTCGACCGTCGCCTCAGCGGGCACGTCAAAGCGGGCGCCGGCATCAAAGCGCGCGAATTCGGGTCGGATGGAAAGACCCGAGTTGGCAATCGATCCCAGCCCGCGCCACGTGGTGTCGCACGGCTCAAATACCTGCTCGACCAGTTGGCGCGCCACGGGGTTGCCGTCAGCGTTGACGCCACGGCGGTAGGCGTTGTCGATCGCCGGCCTGTTCTCGACAACCATCTGGACCAGCATGCAGATGCCCTGCAGAATATCGACTGGCTCAAACCCGGTGACTACGCCGGGGGTCTCGAACTCATCGACCAAAAACCCAAAGGGTGCCAGACCCGTGATGGTAGCGACGTGACCAGGCAGGATAAAGCCGTCGATGATCGTCTCGGGGTCGTTGGAGATCGCACGCAGAGCCGGCGGCGTGGTCTTGTGAGCGCAGTAGACCGAGAAGTTCTGGAGCCCGCGTGCGTCGGCCTCCAGGATAGCGGCGGCAATGGTGGGCGTCGTGGTCTCAAAGCCGACGCCCATAAAGATGACCGGGCGTTCGGGATTTTGCTCGGCAATGTCGAGTGCGTCGAGCGGAGAGTAGACGATGCGGATGTCGCGCCCCGACGCCTTTTGCGCGGCAAGCGAGGTGGACGATCCAGGCACGCGCATCATGTCGCCAAAGGTGGTGATGATGGCGCCGTCCATGTTGGAAAGCGCGATTGCGTGATCGATGTCGCGGTTGGCGGTGACGCAAACGGGGCATCCCGGGCCGCTTAGCAGTTTGAGTCCCGTCGGCATAATGGAGCGAAAGCCATAGCGGCCAATGCTCACGGTATGCGTACCGCAGACTTCCATAAGGTTGATGCTGCGGTTGCCGACAAGCTCATGGATGCGATCGATGAGCTCGCGAGCCAGCTTGGGGTCGCGAAATGCCGAAAAGTCGATACCGGAGCGAACCGGCTGCGCCGCCGCCACTAGTATGCCTCGGCCGGGTTGGTGGCGAGCTGGTCCTCTTCGGCCAGCTCGGTCATGGTATTGACGAGCTCGAGTGTCTCTTGGGCTTCCTGCTCGTCGACAATCTGAATGCCAAAGCCGGCGTGCACGAGAATATAGTCGCCTACCTGCGCCGTCGGCACGAGGCGCAGCGAAACGGGGCGCTCGATGCCCATCATGTCGACGGTCGCCTTAAGGTCGTCGTCGCGTTTGACCACTTTACCGGGAACGGCAAGGCACATAATGTTTCCCTTTTATACGTTTTGCGCTGGATAGGCGCCTAATTACCCATCAGATGATGGTAACGCTCGCGGGAGTCGCGAGCAAACGCGTTACACCTGTGAGACGGCGGCGCACAGGCTGGCAAAACAGCCTATCGTGACGCCGTCTGTGCGAGGCGAGCGCGAGCGATGGCGGCCTGGCCGTAGGCGATGCAGCCGTCGTTGACGGGCACAGCGTGGGGGACCAAGACGGCAAGACCGGCGTCTTTGAGTTCGTGGGTAAGGAGCTGAAGCAAAAGCCGGTTCATGAACACACCGCCCGAGAGCGCGACGGTATCGAGGCCTTCGCGATCACAGATCTCGCACGCGATGTGGGTCGTAGCGTGCGTAATGGCGATGTGAAACCCGAGCGCGAGCCTGTCGGCCGGCGCGCCTGCCTCGATTCCATTCAGAAGAGCTTCGATGATCGGTTGGGGGTCCAAGATGGGGGAGTTGTCGGCAGGCATGAATACGCCTGTGTGATTGCCGTCGAGACGAACGGGCTTACCGCCGAGCGCGCGCCAGGCGGCGGCTTCGAGTTCGATGGCGGGTTCGCCTTCGTAGGTTGCCTGCCCGCAAATGCCCAAAACTGCAGCGGCGGCGTCAAAGAGACGCCCCATACTGCTCGTGCGTGGGCTGTTGATGTTCCGCTCGATCATCGTAGTCGTGATGCTGCGCGTCTGTTCGTCGAGGGTGTCCAATAGCCCCGCGGCACCCGGGTGCTCGAGCAGGCCGAGCTCGCTCAGCAGGGCAAAGGCATTGCGCCTGGCATCGCGCACGGATGCGGCGCCGCCTGGTAGCGCCCAGGTGCGCAGGTGCGCGACGCGTTCAAAATCGGCAAGGCCGGCGACAAGGAACTCGCCGCCCCAAATGGTTCCGTCGGTGCCCGCCCCCGTACCATCAAAGGCAATGCCGAGCACGCGCGCGTCGGTTGTAAGCTGGCCCGCGGCGATAGCCTCGGCCATTACGCTCGCGATATGCGCATGATGGTGCTGCACCTCGACGAGCGGCAGATTGCATTTTCGCGCCTGCTCACGCGCCCACTGGCTCGATAGATAGCTGGGGTGTAAATCGCATACCAGGGCGGTGGGCGCTAGGTCAAAGAGGTTTTTCAGACGTGCACGCGCGGCGTTCCAAGTATCGAAAGTCGCGCCGTTTTCGACGTCGCCGATATGCTGCGACACAAAACAGGTTGCCTCGCCGTTCGTCCCTTCACGCGTGAGCGCGATCGTGGCCTTTTGCTGTGGGCCGCAGGCGAGCACGCAGGACGGAGCGCCGTCGAGCGCCGGCAACGGCAACGGTTGCGGCGCATATCCGCGTGCGCGACGCACGGGCATGACGGTGCCGTTGACCACACGTACCACGGAGTCGTCATAGCGCGAGAGGATTGCGCGGTCGTTGCCGAGCAGCGCATCGGCGATGCCGGCGGCAACAAGATGTTCCCAGGCGAGGCCGTCATCAGTTTCGATCGGTTCCTCGCTCAGGTTTCCGCTGGTCATGACGAGCGCATGCATGCCGCGCGCTGCGGCCGCGGCAAGCAGCAGATGCTGAAGCGGTGTATAGGGGAGCATGACGCCGAGCTCGGGTAGATCGTGCGCGACAGATGGCGCGAGTGTAAGGGCGTTGGGGGAATCTCCCTCGCCAACAGCACGTCGGCGCAACAGCACGATGGGGCGGATGCTGCCGGTTAGCAAGCCGCGCTCGGCGTCGTCGACATGGCACAGGCGTTCAGTATCGGCAAGGCTGCGCACCATAACGGCAAGCGGCTTGTTGCTGCGGCGCTTACGACGGCGCAGCTCGACCACCGCCTGCTCATCGGCGGCGTTGCAGGCCAGATGGAATCCACCCAGGCCCTTGATGGCGACAATACCGCCGCTGGCCAGCAGCTCGACACAGCGGTCAATAATGGCATCGCTGGTTTCGCGCGTGCTGCCGATGGCTGGCGTCGCTCCCGAGCCTTCGAGCTCCATGTCGCCCGCCGCCTCGCGCCAGGTAATATGTGGCCCGCAGTCAAAGCAGGCATCGGGCTGCGCATGAAAGCGCCGGTCAAGCGGGTCGCCATACTCTGCGGCGCACTCGGGGCACATGGGAAAGCAATCCATCGACGTGGCCGCTCGGTCATAAGGCAGCGACCGGATGATGGTAAAGCGCGGCCCACAGTTGGTGCAGTTGATAAAGGGGTAGTGATAGCGTCGGTCGGCGGGGTCGAACAGTTCGCGCAGGCAGTCGTCACAGGTGGCGATATCGGGGGAGATGAGCGTCGTGTGCACGGTCTGATCCTGCGACGCTACGATACGAAAGACCTGCTCATCGTCGGCATCCCAAGCGTCGGGCTCCAGGTCTGCAACAGCGACATGCTCAACGCGGGCCGCGGCGGGTGCGTGCTTCGACAGCGCGGCGACAAAGTCGTCGAGTGCCTCGACCGAAGCATGCGCCTCGATGTGCACGCCATCGCCCGCGTTGAGCACCCAGCCGCAGATGCCATACGCCATAGCCTCGCGATACACAAATGGCCGCATGCCAACGCCCTGCACAATGCCCGTCACATGAATATGCACATGCCGCATGTGGCTCCCCTTCATTGAAGTGTGTGCTGTTAGAGCCCCAAGCTCTGCTTGGTGGCGGCGCAGGTGAGCTCGCCGTGCTTAACGCCGCGCAGCCCCAGCAACCGGTCCGCCAGCTCGTAGACGCGTTTGCCGCGACCCTTGAGCGCCAGAATCTCCAGGCAGTTGTGGTGGTCCAGATGCACGTGCATGGTCGAGACAATCTCGTCGGTGTAGTCGTGCTGCACCTCGTCCAGACGGCGCGTCAGGTCGCCGGTGTGGTGGTCATAGATCATGGTGAGCGAACCGATAACCTGCTCGTCGGGCGTGCGCATCTGCTCCTTGGCGATCGAGGCGCGAATCAGATCGCGTACGGCCTCGGAACGGTTGGCCACGTCACCGCGGCGTGCGATCTGCTCGTCAAAGCGGCGCAGCAGGTCGTCGGGCGCGGTGACCGAAAAGCGGACCAGCTCGGAGCTGGAGCCGCTGCAACGGCAGCTCGCATCGTCGTCCGTACCGTAATCGTGCGCGTGCTCGTGCTCGGCCACGTTACACCAGTTTCACAGAGCCGACGGAGTTGTGATCTGCCTCGATGGCCTCCTCGTAGCCCTCGAGCGCATCGTGCGCCTCGTGCAGCGCAGACATGGCGGCCTCGAGCTTGGCGCCAATGCGCTCCATGTCAAAGTTCTCGGTCGCATGCAGCAGCTGATGGCTCCACTCGTGAGCGAGCTCAATGGTGTCGTCGACCTGCTTGACGCTCATGGCAAGCTGGCTCATGTTCATTCCGACGTCATGCATGGGAATCTCCTTTTGCGTGGGGCGATATGGTGGTTCAGATTCTACTACGCCCGCCATGGGCGCCGCCGCATAAGAAAACGGGCGCGAGTCCGTCTGACCCGCACCCGTTCGCTGGGGGCTGTTTGTGTCTACCATACTATCCGCGGTCGCATGCCTTGCGTTTGGCACTCCGGCGAGCGGTGCGAAACCGCTCATGGACGGCAGGCAAGTAACAAGCGTATTACAGATGTTTCTCCAGCAGTGCCTGAAGTCTTGCCTTGGGTAAGGCGCCGACCGAGCGGTCGACCTCCTCGCCGTTCTTAAAGACGATCAGCGTAGGGATGCTCATGACGCCAAACTTCATGGCCAGGTCCTGGTTGTCATCGACGTTGCACTTGGCCACAGCCAGCTTGCCGGCCAGTTCGTCGGCAACCTCGTCTACGATGGGCGAGAGCGAGCGGCAGGGGCCGCACCACGGGGCCCAAAAATCAACCAGTACGGGCAGGCTGTCGTTGACGACAGCGTCGAAGTTCTCGGGGGTAATCTGCTTGATGTCAGCCATGGTGACCTCCATAATGCGACGCGGCTCGGCCGCGTAAAACTCAGTACGACCGTGCTTATACCCAGCGGCTCGTAAAGCAACCACTCGCGGGCGGCTCTTTTATATAATGGTGGGCACGCAAACGATTGGAGAGCGCATGCCCACGTCACAAAGCCAGAAAAAAGAAGCCATCGCTCAGGCGACCGAGCAGGAGCTCGCGTCGCTTGCAGATCGCGGCGTGCGTATCGCGGGCAACGCGTGCTCGCCGATTGTGCTGGTCAAAGGCGATTTGGATGAAGCCGAGTGCTCGGGCGGCGAGCTGGCTGCTGGCGCGGATGGCGCCGCGTTGCGCAAGGCGCTCGGCGCCATCGGATATGCCCCCGAGGATTTTTGCGTGCTGGCAAGCGTCGCCGGCGCGGGCGACGGAGCGGTCGCGGCGGGCGAGGCCCTGACGTGCGACCTGTTCCGCGAGGCGCTGGAGACCTTGGACCCCGAGGCGGTGCTGCTGCTGGACAACAGTGCGGCTGATGTCATGCGCGAGACCTATGCCGATATGCTTGTGGCAATTGATGACTTTGACACCGCTATGCTCAAGCCCGGCCTGGTCGCCCATGTGCAGGGGCGCCGCGTGCTGGCGCTCGACGGTTTTGAGGCGGCGCTCACCGACAAGGCCGCCAAGCAGCGCATGTGGGCCTACATTAAGCAGCTGACCCCGGCGGCTGCACCGCTGTAGCGAGGCTGGCGGCAGCCCCTACATCACGGCGCGCAGCTCAAACCGGTCGCCGTTAATGCGGAACTGGCAGTTGCCGTTCATGCGCTCGACGGCAAGCATAATGCTTTTGGTGCCAAAGCCGTGCCCAGTGTGCTGAGCCACGGGCATGCCGTCGACCATGTGCGGCGCACGGCCAAACGTGTTGGAAACCAGCAATAGAAGCTGACCGTCTTCGTAGCGAAGGTCCAGGTCGACAAATCGTTTGCCCTCGGGGGCGGCGCTCGCCGCGGCGATGGCATTGTCCAGGGCGTTCGATACCACACTGAACAGATCGACATCGCTCACGTGGACGGTCTCGGGCACGGCGGCGCGCAGGTCGGCGGTGATGCCGTGCGCGTTGATGTCCGCGGAAAGCGACGAGAGCGCAATGTTGACCGTTTCGTTGGCGCAGTAGCGGCGCACGGCGGTGCGGTCGTTGGTCTCGCAGAGCGCGTCGATGCGCTCGAGTGCCTCATCGGTGCGACCCTCTTCGATCAGGGCCGCTAGACCGCGCAGGTAGTGGCGCATGTCGTGACGGAGAACCGAGAGCTCGCGTCCGGACTGGCGCCAGGCTTCGAGCTCTTTGATGGCCGCGCTGTCGCGGGTCGCGAGCATCCAGCGCTCACGCTCGGCGATTTCCTTTGCCTCGTATTCGCGAAGGTAGACGGCAAGAAACATAAGGTAGAAGGCGCAGAGTGCGAACGCCAAAAACTCAACGGTTACCACCGAGCCCGAGTGGAAGAGCGTGGTATAGACGTTGGTGGCGTAGTCGAAGATGTAGTAGACAAGCGGCAGGATGAGCAGAATCTCCAGCTCGGTGGGGCTTTTGATCGCCAGGCGGGGGCCAATGTCGCTTGCCCAATGCAACAAGACGGCAAAGACGCCGAGTGTGGTGATGATGCGCGCCACGTAGTACGCGACCTGCGAATCGGTGGCGGCGAATGCGGCGATGCCCATCCAGTTGCTAAACTGGCAGCTCAGGTAGGCGCTGGTAACGCCCAGGATGGCGAGCAGTGGACTCAGACGATAGCGTACGCACAGGTAGACGACAAGCGGCAGATGCACGACGAGCGGATAGGCCTGTCGGGCGAAAAGCTCGCCGCCGACGAGGTTGGCAATCGCAAAAGCGGTGCCGGTTACGGCGCCGATCCCCACCAGCTCGAGCGAATGGCGGCGGTTGATCTCGACACCGCACAGCGCCGCCGAGGCAAAGACGCCAAAGAGCAACGTCGTCGCATGGTGGATTGCCCAAAGTACCAGTTCTGCCGAGGAAAGCATCAGCGTCTCCCGCCCTCGAACCGTACCGCAAAGTAGGCGTCTTGGAATCCCTGCTTGCAGCTGCGCGCGAGCGGTATGCACGCGCCCGAGCGCATGACGATTTCCGTGCGGTTAAAGTGGTCGATATTGCGCAGATTGACCTGGTAGCTGCGGTGGCACTTAAAGAAGGTCGCGTTTTGGGCCAGTCGGTCCTCGATGCTGCGGAACGGCTCGAGCGCCTCGATATCGCGGCCATCGCGCAGGTGGAAGACCACGTGCTTGTTGCGGGCCTCGGCATATTCGATATCGGATAGGCGCAGGGCATGGTAGCCAAAGGACGTCTTGATGACGAGTTCGTCGGTCGCTGCCGGACGCAGGCTCGACAGCTCGTCGAGCAGTTGCGCCACGCGCTCGTAGGTCACGGGTTTGAGCAGGTAGTCGAAGGCGCGGACCTCGTAGGACTCAAGTGCGAACTCGGGTGATGAGGTCAGAAATACCAAGCGCACGGCGGTATCGGATTGGCGCAGCTCGCGGGCGGTGTCCATGCCGTTGACGAGCGGCATGATCATGTCGAGCATGATAATGTCGGCGCGCGATGCAGCATGGCGTGCCAGCAGGTCCTCGCCGCGCGTAGCGAGTGCAACATCGACCGCCGTGCCCGTCTCGGTCGACCAGCGGTTGATCATGCGGTGCAGGTTATCTAGAAAGGCGACGTCGTCGTCGCAGGCGATGATTTTGAGCATATTGGGCCCCCTTAGTACCTCGATTTTGCCACATCGCGCACGCGCCACCCGCGGGGGTGCGTTCCGTTTGCGCCCCACGGTACGCAACTCGCGCCGAGCGGCAGGGTGTCAAAACATGCGGTTGCACAATACCAGGTGGATATATATGTCGATTTGAGCTGGCGGCTGGCGAGGGACCATGCCGGCCGCCAGCGCCAAGCGATATCGGACATCGCGAAAGCATAGGGGCAAGGGAGCTGAACGATGAGGGAGAAGAAGATGGGGATGCGCGCTGCGTTGACGCGTCTGCTGGGTATCGCAACCGTGGCATGCGCACTCGTGGCGACGCCGGCCGTGGCCAGTGCCGAGACACGGGTGCCTGCTAATACACAAGCGCTGTCGCTTGGACAGGCAGGCAAAGAGCCCGTTAAAATCACCGAGCCTGGTTGCTATGTGCTCAGGACGAGCGAAAATCAGACCACACCCTCCTCGGGCTACGTCATCGACGTTCCGAACGCGACATCGTATAACCCTGTGACGATTTTCATTGATGGCACGGTCTACGTGAACGGCAGTACGAACTCGTTAGTTGGGCAAACTCGATGGCTGTTCAACATTAAACAGGGCAGCAATATCGAGTTCATCGGTATCAACAATCCGTGCGTCAGCTTTCATGATAAGAATGGGGGGAACCAGTCCGTAAGCGGGTTTTTGACCGACCGATATTACGACGGTGGCTACAAAAATGCTTCGGGTGACATCTCGGTTAGCCTAAAGCTCGGCGATGGTTCTCAGAACTTCTTCCTCTCGTACAGCAGTAGGCTCGACCAAAAGGTGCCTGCGATTTCGTTGGGAAGCACCGAGGGCGAGCTGACCGCCAAGTTCGAAAAGCTGAAGATCCAAGGCTATGTTGGTAGGTCGGGCGCAGTGGCGGGCAACGCTCAAGAGTATGCCGTCCCTGCGCATCTCTTCCGTGAGGGCAGGGATACGACTGGTGGCAACATCAATCCCTTCACGGCGACTTTTACCGACTGCGAGTTCTACGATACGTCCGGAGACTTTAATGGTGCTGTTTCCGTCGATGGCAACAGCAGCTTCAAGATGCCCAAAGACGGAAGCGCTGTCGCAAAGTTGACAGCGACGTTCAACAATTGCAGCTTCAGTGGGCACAATGGCGGCGGCAATGGGGAGAACTTGGGCGTCAGGCAGACGAACAATAGCTACAGCTCAGTCGAAGCGTCTCGTTATTTTGCTAACTCCTCTATTCTTAATACCTATGCCGTCGCCGGCGTGATGGGCGTCACCAACGCTACGGTCAACCTCAACAGCTGCACGATGAGCAACTTCCACAGCACGCGTTCGAGCTCGGCCGACAACACTTTGACAGTCGATGCCCTTAATGTTGCTCGAAGCGCTCGCTGCAACATAAACGGTGGCACGATTGAACGCTATGGCGCACGCGGCAATACGTGCGTGGTATACGCCGCTGGAACCCTTAACCTTAGCGGGTCGCCGACTATCGCGAGCTTTTGGAAGAACAGCCATGCCGGAGATACAACGACAGGCGACGGATATACCGAGGCAGATATCGCCACAGGAACCGCCAAGAGCTTGTACATCCCTAAGAAAAAGAGCTCCGATGCCACGGCCCCTGTGTTGAACCTTGCGTCTGGCCTCTCCGTGCGCGGAGGCGATGACCATGTTTGGATCTCGATTGAGGAGACTGCGGACAGCAATGGCGTAAAGTCGCGTGTCCTTGGCACCTGCGAATCCAACAAGATTGAAGGCGTTGTGCCAGACGGCTCGTCCAAGAACGACGACAACTCCGACAAGTACGAGATCGTGAACCTTAACGGCGATCTCACCTTCCGCGAGACCATTCACCAGCATAAGTGGAAGGTCGAAGCTGACGGCATGGGCGTTCGTGCATCGTGCGTGGGCCCGTTCCGCAACGGCGAGTGCGAATATGGCATGGGCGAGGACGGCGAGCCCAAAAAGTACCTGAGGGCCACGTACAAGCTCTCCATGTCCAAGGCAACGAGCTCTCAGAGTACCGAGCTTGTCTATGACGGCTGCCCGGTCAAGATTGCTTTGAACAAGGACGGCGCGTGGAATCTAGAGCAGATGGGCGTGACAGCTAGCGAAGAATTCGCGTGGTACCAGTGCAAGTCCCAGGCGGACGCCGAGGCATATAAAAACGGCACCAAGCTCAAGGATGCTCCGGCGGACGCTGGCTACTACTATGTCGTTACGAGCTTTAAGACCGCCTCTGGTCAGACACTCAAGGGCAAGAAGGCCTTTGAGATTTCTCCGCGTCGCCTGATTAAGAATCAATCCTACAAGTTCACCCTTAAAGATGGCGGCAAGGGCGCGGGCAAGTATGCCTATGACTGCAAGGAACATCAGCCTGTCGTTGAAAGTGCAAAGTTCAAGAATGGTGCCGGCGAGTGGGTCGATCTCGTTGAGGGCAAGGATTACGAGCTCAGCGCTCGAAGTGAATCCGGGCTGAAGCAGACCGAGCCAGGGCAATACGAGTGCATTGTCATCGGTAAGGGCAACTTCACGACCGATGGCGGCACCACAAGTGTTCTGACGCTCAAATGGGAGATCGTTGACGTTTCGCGCTTTGACCTCGAGGTCGCTGGCTTCGATGGCACCTATGACGGCGACGAGCACGGCATTACAGTCAACGTTAAGAGTGACCCCGTTCCGGCGGATATGAAAATTGAGTACCGTGAAGACGGCGGTGATTGGACGACGGACAAGCCGACCTATCGCAATGCGGCCGAGTACACGACCCGTTACCGTGTGACGGCTTCCGACTACCTGACCGTTACGGGCCAAGCGACCGTGAAGATTTCCAAGGCAGACCAGGAAGCGCCGGCTGGGCTCGTGGGCAATAATTGGACCACGTGCAGCAGCAAGGACGGCTCCATCTCGGGCGTGACCAAGAAAATGGAATACCGCCACGAATTCAGCAAAGACTACCAGAAGATAACGTCTGACGATAAACTGACCGGTCTTGCGAAGTCGGGAACGTACTACGTCCGCTTTGCCGAGGATAACAATCACAATGCGTCTGCCGATACCGAGGTTAAGATTGAGTCGGGACCCCATGCTGTTGCCGACAATGCAGCTTGGAAGTCGAATGGCGAAGGTAGCCACGTTAAGCGCTGCAAGTACTGCAAGACGGTGCAGGAGCGCCAGCCCTGCAGGTGGGGGTACAAAATCATTACGCCTGCTACGCCTGAGGCCGATGGCGTTCGTCAAAAGGTCTGCAGGGTTTGCGGCTACGAGTGGTATGAGAAAGAGTCTTATACCTACAAGGACACCTATGCGCCCACCATTTATGACCTTTGGGAGGATAACGCCTATTGCGAGGGCGTTTCGTTTGACGTGATCGATGACCGTGACGAGACGGTGACGGTCGCTGACAACGGCAAGGAACTCAAGGCTGGCAAGGACGGAAAGTACACGGTTAAGGCCGCCGAGGGCGATGCTGGCGCCGAGCACGTAATCGTGGCTACGGATGCCGCCAGCAATGCGGAGACACGCAAAATCAAGATGAACGCTGAACATGCGTACGAATGGACAATCGACAAGCAGCCGACGGTTACCGAGACCGGCTCCAAACATGGTACGTGCTCCGTGTGCGGCCATGAGTCGGGCGCGGCAGAGATTCCGGCCCTGGCTGTTAAGGGCTATTCGCGCAAATATGACGGCAAGGACCACTCTGTCGATGCTTCGGCCCTGCCCGAGGGCGCCGTCGTTGAGTACAAGGCTGCTGACAGCAGCTGGACGAGCGATGCGCCCAGCATTAGGGACGCCGGCAGTGTGACGGTCGACTATCGCGTCACGATTGATGGCGCGGCGGTCGACGGCAAGGTGACGCTTGAGGTCAAACCGCGTGCGATAACGGTCACGGCGCTGGACGCCTCCAAGACCTACGGTGAGAACGACCCCAAGTTTACGTATGACGTCACTTCTGGCGAACTCGTTGAGGGCGAGAGCCTTCAGGGTATTGAGATTGAGCGCGATGATGACGACAGCGTGCGCGACGGCGGCTATGCTCTGCGCCTGACGCAGCCTGAGGGCGCCAACTCCAACTACAAGATTACGTTCAAGGACGGCACCTTTACGATCGGCAAGCGCGAGCTCTCCGTAACGTGGGACACCACTACTGAGTTCACCTACGACGGCGAGAAGCACTGCCCCCAAGCGAAACTCCACAATGTCATCGAGGGTGACGATGTCTCCGCGTACGTCGACGGCGCCAAGGTCAAGGCCGGCACCTACACGGCGAAAATCACCGAGCTGACGGGCGATGACGCGGGTAACTACAAGCTTCCCGCCGAAGGCCTGACGTGTGAGTTCTCCATCAAGAAGGCGCCCCAGGGCGCGCCGAAGGTCCAGGCCACAGCCGAGACTGTGAGTGGTAAGTCCGACGGTAAGATCACGGGTGTCGACGCGAAGATGGAGTGGCGCGCCAAGGGATCTGGCGAGTACCAGGGCGTGCCCGATGGCGTGACTGAGATTATGGATTGTGCTGTCGGCACGTACGAGGTGCGCTACCGCGCCGATGGCGACCATGACGCCTCCTCCGCCACCGAGGTTACCGTTAATGCCGGCGGCAAGCTCGTCGTGGCGCTGCCATCCAAGCAGGTTGGCTATACGATCACGGCGAACCCGGACGAGCTTGACTGGCACGGATCAACCACCCTCACGGTCGGTATCGAGAGCGGCTACTTTACTGACAACGACTCTTACGCCGTCAAGGTCAACGATGCCGTTGTGACGCCCGACGCGCGTGGCGAGTTCACCGTTCAGAACGCCGAGAGCGACCTCGTTGTCACCGTCGAGGGCGTGCGCAAGCACGAGGCCGTGAACGATGAGTGGCTCTCCGACGACAGCGCGCATTGGCACCAGTGCGCCTGTGGTGACAAGATCGACGAGGCCAAGCACGACTTTGAGTGGGTCGTCGTCAAGGCTCCCACGGCAACCGAGAAGGGATCCAAGCAACAGAAGTGCAAAGTTTGCGGTCACAAGCTGGCCGAGGTCGAGATTCCGGCTGCCGCCATCGTTGGCTACTCCGACGAGTACGACGGCGACTATCACACGGTTGATGCGACGAGTCTGCCCAAGGGTGCAACGGCAAAGTACAGCACTGACGGCAAGAACTGGTCCACCGAGACTCCCAAGATTAAGGACGTCGGCACGCTGACCGTGTCCTATGAGGTAACGATCGACGGCGTGAAGGCCGAGGGTAAGGTGACTCTCGAGGTCAAGCCGTGTGCGATTACGGTCACCGCCCAGGACGCTTCTAAGACCTACGGCGAGGCTGACCCCGTGTTTACGTGGGATGTCACTTCTGGCGAGCTTGTCGAGGGCGAGAGCCTCCAGGGCCTCGAGATTGAGCGCGAAGATGACGACAGCGTGCGCGACGGCGGCTATGCTCTGCACCTGACGCAGGCCAAGGACGCTAACCCCAACTACAACATCACGTTTGTTGACGGCGTGTTCACCATCAACCAGCGCGTGCTCACTGTGAAGTGGGGTACCAGCGAGTTTGTTTACGATGGCAAGGAGCACTGCCCCGAGGCGACGCTCGGCAACGTCATCGACAAGGATGACCTTGGTGCGACCGTCGAGGGCTCTCAGACCGAGGTTGGCACCTATACCGCGAACCTCACCGCACTGACGGGCAAGGCTGCTGGCAACTACGCACTTCCGACTGAGGGCCTGACGTGCGACTTCTCCATCAAGAACGCCGCGCAGGGCGCGCCGGTGGTCCAGGCTGCGGCCGAGACCGTGAGCGGCAAGCGTGACGGCAAGATCACGGGTGTCGACGCGACGATGGAGTGGCGTGCCAAGGATACTGTCGAGTATCAGGCGGTGGGCGAGGGCACGGCCGAGCTTACGGGTCTTGCCGCCGGCACGTATGAGGTGCGCTACCAGGCCAAGGCCAACTACGACGCTTCTTTCGCCACCGAGGTTACCGTGGCGGCCGGTCCCAAGCTGGTCGTGACGCTGCCGAGCAATCAGGTGGGCTACGCGCTCACCTCGACGGCAACCGAGCTCGATTGGCACGGGACTGCAACGCTTATCATGAGCATCGACAGCGCGTACTTTGCGGGCAAGAACTACGCCGTCAAGGTCAACGGCACGTCCGTTAAACTTTCCGCCAAGGGCACCTATGAGCTCAAGGATGTCGAGGGCGACGTGAATGTGACGGTCGAGGGTGTCCTCAAGCACGAGCCCGACGGCTCTGGCTGGGCAAACGACGCCAAGAATCACTGGCATGTCTGCCGCTGCGGCGAAGTTCTCGACAAGGCCGAGCATACCTTTGAGTGGGTCGTCGTTAAGACTCCAACGGCAACCGAGAAGGGCTCCAAACAGCAGCAGTGCACCGTCTGCGGCGAGAAGGGCAAGACCGAGGAGATCGCGATTCTGGCACCCGAGATCATCGACGGCAAGGGCCAGACGATGGTGGTCGACGCCGCCAAAGACCTGAGCTTCCGCTCGAGCGCGCCGATCGAGTTCTTCCAGAAGGTGCTGGTCGACGACAAGGAGGTCGCCGCCGAGAACTACGTGCTCACCGAGGGCTCCACGATCGTGACGCTCAAGACGAGTTTCCTAAAGACGCTCGGCGTGGGCGAGCATAAGTTGAGCGTGGTTTCGGCCACGGGCACGGCCGAGACGACCTTTACCGTTGCCGAGGCTGCCAAGCCCGCTCCTGGTCAGACCACCACGACGACTACGACCACGACTACGACTTCCAAGCCTAAGAAGAAGGCTGGCAAGGAGACGTTGCCTGAGTCCGGCGACAGCACGTACGTCATTGCTGGCGCCGTACTCGCTGCCGGCATGGCGGCTCTGCTGCTGGCTTGGGCCATGAAGCGCCGCGCGTAGTCGCGCGCCAGTCCCCAGCGGGCCCGGATCGAGCGATTCGGGCCCGCTTTTGGGGCCTGCCGGAAACCCGGTGGTCAAAAAAGGTCAAATATGAGTACTGTTACCAGTTTGGTGGCAGCCAAATGGCCTCAAAAATCGGTGCCAGCGGCCAAAAGTGCATCGATTTTCGTCCTTCAGAGTCGCGATCGGGCTCCAAACAAGGCGATTTTGCTGCTCTGGACTGGAAAATCGCTGCTACTAATTTGGTGACAGTACTCATATTTGGCCTTTTTTGACCACTGCCCCTTGGTCCAGGACAAAACGGCTGCTCGAATCATGGGGCGGGTCCATTTTCAACTATCCCTCAGCTTGCCAGTTCGAAAATGGACCCGCCGCATGATTGAATCTTTATTTCAACTTTACACCTGGCTTTACAGCTGTCTTGTCAGCTGTAAAGCCAGGTGTCATACTAAAGCTCCAAGATTCGCCAAAAGAGAGGGGCCTTGATGGCACAGAGCGCGAACATGGATGCATCGGAGCTTGCACGCGATATCGCGGCCGGCCTGGCATCGGCAACGACGGCAACGGAGCGCGCGGCACTGGTGCCCGCAGAGCTCGTCGAGGCCATTCATCAGCTAAAAACCCAACGTGACGCAGTGATCCTGGCGCACTATTATGTGGCGCCCGAGGTCCAGGCCGTTGCCGATTACGTCGGCGACAGCTTCTACTTGGCAAAGCTCGCCAAGAGCCTGCCGCAGCAGACTATCGTGCTGTGCGGCGTAGAGTTTATGGGCGAGAGCGCCAAGCTGCTCAATCCCACCAAGACCGTGCTGCTGCCCGAGCCGGGCGCGGACTGTCCCATGGCGCACATGGTCAAGCGCGAGACGGTCGACGCGGCGCGTGCCGAGTATGGCGACGACCTGGCCGTGGTGTGCTACGTCAACTCCACGGTCGAGATCAAGAGCTGGAGTGACGTGTGCGTTACCAGCTCTAACGCCGTCAAGATCGTGTCCGAGCTGCCGCAGCAGCACATCTTGTTCATTCCCGACCAGAATCTGGGCCGCTTTGTGGCCGAGCAGGTGCCCCAAAAGCACGTCATCCTCAACAACGGCTACTGCCCGCGCCATCACATCATCACCGTCGAGCAGATCGTCGAGGCGCAGGAGGCGCACCCCGACGCGCTCGTGCTGGCGCACCCCGAGTGCAAGGCCGACGTCCTGGCCGAGGCCGACTACATCGGCTCCACCGCCGGCATCATCAAGTATGCCGAGGAGTCGGACGCCAACGAGTTCATCATCGTGACGGTCCGCGGCGTGCTCTACGAACTCGAGCGCCGCTGCCAGGGCACCGGCAAGAAGTTCTACTTCCCTGCGGTGCAGCCCACCTGCGTCAACATGGATCTCATCACGCTCGAAAAGCTCGTGCACTGCCTGGAGACGGGCGAGGGCGAGGTGCAGATTGGCGTGTCGGACGAGGCCGCCGATCAGGCCAAGCTCACGCTTGACCGCATGCTCGAGTACGCGGCGCGCTAAGCCAATGTGACATGAGGGACCATTCCTTATGCCACATTACAAGGGAGAGGATTCCTGTGGAAACCAAACAATACCCCGATATGGAGTGTGACGTCGTCATTGCCGGTTGCGGCGTGGCGGGCCTGTATGCGGCTCTCAATCTGCCGACGAGCACGCGCGTAATCATGCTCTCCAAGGGTGCCGTCGATGAGTGCGATTCGATGCTCGCGCAGGGCGGCATTTGTGTGCTGCCCGAGGGTTCTGACTACGATGCCTTCTTTGAGGACACCATGCACGCCGGCCATTACGAGAACCGCCGCGAGAGTGTTGACATCATGATTCGCTCGAGCCGTTCGGTCATCAACGACCTGCTGGCCATAGGCGTGGACTTTGAGCGCAAGGCCGACGGCAGCCTCGACTTTACCCGCGAGGGCGCGCACAGCCGTCCGCGCATCGCCTTCCATGCCGATATTACGGGCAAGGAGATTACGACCAAGCTGCTCCAGGCTGTCCGCAAGCTGGACAACGTGCAGATTCTCGAACACGTGGCCATGACCGACATCCTGACCGCCGAGCGCGATGGCGCCACGGTGTGCACCGGCGTCGTCGCCGTTGCCGTGGACGAGGACGATTCAGCTCGCCCCGCCGACGAGCTGGCAAATGCCGCCGAGGGTGTGCGTGCCGGTAAGCCGTTTAAGATCCATGCCCGCCATACGCTGTGGGCAACGGGCGGTATCGGTGGCGTGTACGACCACTCGACCAACTACCCGCAGCTCACCGGTGACGCCTGCTACATCGCGCAGGAGCACGGCATCACGATGGAGCACCTGGACTACGTGCAGATTCACCCCACGGGTCTGTTCTCGCCGCAGCCGGGCCGCACGTTCCTAATCAGCGAAAGCTGCCGCGGCGAGGGCGCGATTCTGCTCAATGCCGCTGGCGAGCGTTTTACCGACGAGTTGCAGCCGCGCGACGTTGTCGCCGCCGCCATTCGCGAGCAGATGAAGCAGGACGGCACCGAGCACGAGTGGCTGAGCTTTGCCCCCGTCGAGCGCGACGTGGTGACCGGGCACTTTGCCAATATCCGCGCGCGCTGCCTGGAGGACGGCCGCGACATCCTGGACGAGCCCATTCCCGTCACACCCACGCAGCACTACTTTATGGGCGGCGTATGGGTCGACAAGGACGGCCGCACCTCGATGCCCGAGCTCTACGCCGCCGGCGAGACGGCCTGCAATGGCGTGCACGGCAAGAACCGCCTGGCTTCTAACAGCCTGCTTGAGTCTCTGGTTTGGGGCCGCCGCGCTGCTTGGCGTATGCGTACCGGCGAGTCGCTGGCCGTGGAGCAGGCGGGCGAGCCCGTGCTCGATGGACGCCATCGCGCCCTGAGTTCCGATACCCTTGCAATCGATGATTTGGCCCGCGCTGCTGGCACGCAGGCCGTGGAGGAGTAGACCATGAATCCCATTACCATGAGGCTCGTCGTCGATGATCTGATTTTGCAGGCTCTGCGCGAGGACATCACGTTTGAGGACGTGAGTACGGCGAGCGTGTGCCCCACGGCGCGCCCCGCTACCGTTGAACTCATCGCCAAGGCCGACGGCATTATCGCCGGCCTGGACGTATTCGCCCGCACCTTTGAGCTGCTGGATCCGCAGAGCTCCGTGTTGTTCGATGTCTCGGATGGCGACGAAGTGCACGCCGGCGATCACGTGGGCCAGGTGCGCGGCGACGCGCGCGTGCTGCTTTCGGGAGAGCGCGTGGCGCTCAACTACCTGCAGCGCATGAGCGGCATCGCTACTTACACGCATCGGATGGCGGCTGCGCTCGTGGGCACCATGACCGTGCTTGTCGACACGCGCAAGACCACGCCGGGCATGCGCGTCTTCGAGAAGGCTGCAGTCGAGATCGGCGGCGGCAGCAACCACCGCTATAACCTGTCGACGGCTGTCATGCTCAAGGACAACCACATCGACGCCGCCGGTGGCGTGACGCGTGCGATCGAGATGGCGCGCGCCCATGCATCGTTTACCACGACGGTCGAGATCGAGTGCGAGAACCTGGACATGGTGCGCGAGGCCGTGGAGGCCGGCGCCGATATCATCATGTTCGACAACATGACCCACGACGACATGGCTGCCGCGATTGAGCTTATCGCCGGCCGTGCCAAGACCGAGTGCTCGGGCAACGTGGATGCCAGCAATATCCGCGCGCTCGCCGACCTGGGCGTTGACTTTATTAGCTCGGGGGCGCTGACGCACTCTGCGCCGATTCTCGACCTCTCGCTCAAGCACCTGCGTCTGCTGGACGGTAAATAATGGACGCCCGCGAGCGTCGCCGTGCCATCATGGCCGTGCTCGAGAGAGCCAAAGATCCTGTCTCGGGCAGTGCGCTTGCCCGCGAGGTTGGCGTGAGCCGTCAGGTCGTGGTGCAGGACATCGCCCTGCTGCGCGCCGACGGGCACGATATCGTCGCCACCAATCGCGGCTATGTACTACAGGAGGCGGCGAGCAGCCCGGCTGTGCCCACGCGTCTGGTCAAGGTTCGCCACGGCGTGGAGCAAGCGGGCGATGAGCTCACGAGTATCGTCGACGCCGGCGGCGCCGTGCTCAACGTGATCGTCAACCACCGCGTGTACGGCAAGATCACGGCCGACCTGGACATCCGCAATCGTCGCGATGTTGAGCGCTACCTGCACGATATCGAGAGCGGCAAGAGCTTTCCGCTGCTGACGGTAACCAGCGGTTATCACTTCCACCGCATTGCGGCAGAAGACGAGCAAACCCTCGACGAGATCGAGGCCATGCTCAAGGAGAAGGGCTATCTGGCAGATCTGATGCCCTATGAAGATGACCTGTCCTAGTAACGACGAATGCAAAAGGAGGCCTCCGCGGCGATGCGGAGGCCTCCTTTTTTGTGCACGGTGTACTTG
>CABSYW010000039.1 GCA_902482035.1 uncultured Collinsella sp.
CAAGTCGTCCTCGCAGACGCTCAAGCAGGAATACCTCGATACATACGAGGGAGGTTAATGACATGAAACTATTTGAACAGCTGAAGTCCAATGCGTCGCGCATGGCTGTCTACGCCATCCTCGTGGCAACGGCTTTATGCGGAATCGCGGCACCCGTCTATGCGCTCAACGGGGAGAAAGGCGATGTCGAACCCGCGTACATGGCTTCGACGGTTAAGGACCGGTACAAAGCCTTCTCTGGAGACGCGTTTTACGTAGCAGAGTACGACACGACCTACCGTCAGCTTCGCTACAACAAGAGATACGAATATCTAGGCCCAAAAGTAATCAGTTATACATCGGGTTGGTACGGCCCCAACTATGGACACATAACCCAGTTCAAGTGTAACTACCGTGTGTACAACTAAAGCAACCCGGCCGGGACGAGGGGTGACGCAAAAGCGTCGCCCCTCGTTTTTAACCATGTCAACTGAACCTAGTTCAGTTTGGTTGATTTCCGATCTCAGCCGAACACATTGAGCGGAAAGGCCGTTCCCGCAGTCAGTCGAACGTCCCCGGGGCCCTTCTCAGGCCCCGGGGACGGCATTTTCCCAGTTGAAGGAACGGTGGAGATGTGTTTCGATGGGTCAGATTCGTGTCGTTCCGAAAAGACCGTGAACCTTTTGTGGGACACGCGGTGCCGTGGTACCATAGCCGAGTTTGTTGTCTTGGTCGGAAACCAAGACGCCTTATGCGCTGATCGGTAACCAGCGCCTGACTAATAAGGAGTCCTACCATGAAGCAGGGTATCCATCCCCAGTATGTCGAGTGCACGGTGACGTGCTCCTGCGGCAACACCTTCAAGACGCACGCTACCGTGTCCGAGATGAAGGTCGAGCTTTGCAACGAGTGCCACCCGTTCTACACCGGCCAGCAGAAGTTTGTCGACACCGGTGGACGCGTCCAGCGCTTCGCCGACAAGTTCGGTGGCGCCGCTGCCGCCCAGCTCAAGAAGGCTGAGGAGGCCAAGGCTGCCAAGGCCGCCAAGGCTGCTGAGGCCGAGGCCGCTCGCAAGGCCGCCGCTGAGGCTAAGGCTGCCGAGAAGGCTAAGCGTGCCGCTAAGTTTGCCGAGGAGGCTGCCAAGCAGGCCGCCGAGGCTCCCGCAGAGGCTCCCGTCGATGAGGCCGCTGCCGAGGCCGAGACCACCGAGGCTGCTGAGTAAATAGCTCGCCGCGGAATCGCTCGCATTCATGGCATGAGGGCCGTGCATCCATTTGGGTGCGCGGCCCTTTTCTTTTTAATTAGTGCAAACTAACCTGTCCCCATGGCACCAAATGACAGAGAGGCGGCGTTTGCCCAGATAAAACCTGTCAAAATAAACCTGTCCCTTTTTGGCAGGTTGGTCATAGTTATTACGTGGCGGTCGAGGTCGACCGTATAGGCCGCGCCTTGTTTGGCTAAAGTACAATCATCTGTGTTTAACTCGCCCGCAGCTGCACGGCGTGGGCGATGGCCAAAAAGGAAAACCACATGGGATTCATGTCAAAGCTGCTGTCCTTTGGATCCGATAAGGACCTTAAGCGCTACTACAAGATCGTCGACCAGATCAACGGTCTTGAGCCCCAGTTTGAGAAGATGACCGAGGAGGAACTCCGCGGCCAGACCGATAAGTTCCGCGAGCGTTACGCCAACGGCGAGTCGCTCGACGACATGCTCCCCGAGGCCTTTGCCACCGTGCGTGAGGCTTCCAAGCGCACCATGGGTATGCGCCACTTTGACGTGCAGCTTATTGGCGCCATGGCACTGCACGAGGGCCACATCGCCGAGATGAAGACCGGCGAAGGTAAGACCCTCGTCTCCACGTTGGCCGGCTATCTCAACGCTATTGCCGGCAAGGGCGTGCACGTCGTTACTGTCAATGATTACCTTGCCAAGCGCGACTCCGAGTGGATGGGCCGCATCTATAAGTACCTGGGCATGACCGTCGGTCTGCTCCAGAACAACATGCCGCTCGAGCTCAAGCGCCCGGCCTACCAGGCCGACGTCACCTACGGCACCAACTCCGAGTTCGGCTTTGATTACCTGCGCGACAACATGGTTACCCGTCCCGAGCAGCGCGTGCAACGTGGCCACAACTACGCCATCGTCGACGAGGTTGACTCCATCCTGATCGATGAGGCTCGCACCCCGCTGATCATCTCGGGCGCTGGCACCAAGTCCGCCAGCACCTACAAGGACTTCGCGCGTGCCGTGCGTGGCCTTGAGCGCGGCGAGGACGTGTCGCACGACATGCTCACCGCCACCGAGGACGTTGAGCCCACGGGCGACTTCGTCATGGACGAGGCCAAGCACACCATTGCCGCCACCGAGCGCGGCCTTAAGAAGATCGAGCGCCGCCTGGGTATCGATGATATCTATGCCGATCTCTCCGGTCAGCTGGTCAACCACCTGCAGCAGGCGCTGAAGGCCCAGTACATGTTCCACCGCGACAAGCAGTACGTGGTCACCAACGGCGAGGTCAAGATCGTCGACGAGTTCACCGGCCGCATTATGGAAGGCCGCCGTTACTCCGAGGGCCTGCACCAGGCCATCGAGGCCAAAGAGGGCGTGCTCGTGCGCGAGGAGAACCAGACGCTGGCCACCATCACCCTGCAGAACTACTTCCGTCTGTATGACAAGCTTTCCGGCATGACCGGCACGGCACTTACCGAGGATGCCGAGTTCCGCGAGATCTACAAGCTGCCCGTCGAGGTCATCCCCTCCAACAAGCCCGTGCAGCGCGTGGACCACGAGGACCTGGTGTACCGCACCATTCAGGCCAAGTACAACGCCGTCGCCGACGATGTCGAGCAGCGTCATGCCAAGGGCCAGCCGGTCCTGGTGGGCACCGTCTCCATCGAGAGCTCCGAGAAGCTGTCTGCCGCCCTCACCAAGCGCGGCATCGCGCACGAGGTCCTCAACGCCAAGCACCACGAGCGCGAGGCCCATATCGTGGCCCAGGCAGGACGTTACGGTGCCGTGACCATTGCCACCAACATGGCCGGTCGTGGCACCGACATCCTGCTGGGCGGCAACCCCGACGAGCTGGTGCGCGAACGCCTGGAGTACGAGGGCCTGACCATGGAAGACGTGACGCCCGAGCAGCTCGAGCAGTTTAACGCCGAGGCCAAGGAGACCTGCAAGGCCGAGCGCGAGCGCGTGCTTGCCGCCGGCGGCCTGACCGTTATCGGTACCGAGCGCCATGAGTCTCGCCGTATTGACAATCAGCTGCGTGGCCGTTCCGGCCGTCAGGGCGATCCGGGCGAGACCCAGTTCTACCTGTCGCTCGAGGATGACCTCATGCGCCTGTTCGGCGGCGACAGGATGGACCGCGTCTCCAAGATGATGGTCACGGCCGACATGGGCGACGACATGCCCATCCAGCACAAGATTATTTCCAAGGCCGTCGAGAGCGCCCAGCACAAGGTCGAGAGCATCAACTTCTCCATGCGTAAGAGCGTTCTTGAGTACGACGACGTTATGAACAAGCAGCGCCAGGTCATCTACGCCGAGCGCAACAAGATTCTGGACGGCAAGGACCTGACCGACCACATCACCGAGGTCATGCACGATACCGTGTACCGCTGCGTGCAGGAGTTCTGCACCAAGGACAGTCACGAGGGCGAGCGCGATCTTGAGGGCCTGCGTAAGTGGGTCGTCGAGCTGACCGGGCATATCGATACCCCTCAGTTCCCCGACGAGGACTTTGAAGCCCTGGCTGCCGATGTCTTGGCCTATGTTGAGAAGTGCTACAACATGAAGGCCGAGCGTCTGGGCGAGGACCTGATGCGCGAGCTCAATACCCAGGTCATGCTGCGCGTCATCGATACCCGCTGGATGAACTACCTGCAGGAGATGGACTACCTCAAGACCGGCATCGGCCTGCGCGGCTTTGGCCAGCGCGACCCGCTGGTTGAGTACAAGACCGAGGCCTACGGCGCGTTCCAGATACTCGTCGATACCATGTATGAGGATTACCTGCGCACGGTTCTGCGCATCGAGATCAAAGCTGCCCCGCGTGCCGTGGAGCACAAGGAGGAGCCCGCGCTCGAGGGTGCGCGCTTCTCCGGTCCTGCCGAGGTCGATGGTGACAACGGCGACTCGGTGCTGCGCAAGCAGGCGCAGGTGCAGGCCCGCACGGCTGTCCAGGGTGGTCCGGCTGCCGTCAACAACGGTGGCAAGGTGACCACCTATCGCAAGTCCGAGAGCGACGATCCGTACGTCAACGTGGGCCGCAACGACCCGTGCCCCTGCGGTAGCGGCAAGAAGTTTAAGTACTGCCACGGCAGGAATCGTTAATGGCTGAGGCTTTAGAGGTAACGCCCGCCGAGCTGGACGCGTTCGCGGACCGGCTCGGCGAGGTCGAGTCGTATCTCCACCTGGACGAAAAGCGCACGCGCGTGACCGAGCTCGAGGCCAAAAGTGTTGCCCCTGGCTTTTGGGATGACGCCGACGCCGCCCGTGCCACCATGGAGGAGATCGCGCGTACCAAGGAAGATATCGCTGCCGTGGACACCGCGCGCGGCGAGCTTTCCGATGCCCGCGCCGCGCTGGAGCTTGCCGAGGAGATGGGGGATGACCCCGACGCCGTCGCCCTTCGCGAGGAGGCTACAGCCACGGCTGAGCGCCTGGCCCGGGCCATCGATGAGCTTGAGCTTTCGAGCTGGTTTACCGGTGAGTTCGATCACGGCGATGCCATTGTGACCATCAAGCCCGGACAGGGTGGTCTGGAGGCCCAGGACTGGACCTTTATGCTCTTTAAGATGTACATGAAGTACTGCCAGCGTCGCGGCTGGAAGGTTACCATCAACGACTGTCCCGCAGCCGAGGTCATCGGCATCGACCGCGCGACCTTTACCGTCGAGGGCAAGGACGCATTTGGCATGCTGCGCGCCGAGGCCGGCGTCCACCGCTTGGTTCGCATTAGCCCCACCGACGACAAGAAGCGCCGCCAGACCACGTTTGCCGGCGTCGAGGTCATCCCCGTGCTACCCGATGATATCGACATCGAAATCAGTCCCGACGACATCCGCGTGGACGTGTACCACGCGAGCGGCCCGGGCGGTCAGGGCGTCAACACTACCGACTCCGCCGTGCGCGTGACGCATTTCCCCAGCGGCATTGTGGTCACCTGCCAAAACGAGCGCAGCCAGATCCAGAACAAGGCCGCGTGCATGCAGATCCTCAAGGCTCGCCTGTACGAGATTGAGCTCGAGAAGCGTGCCGAGGCGCTCGATGAGATTCGCGGACCCAAGACCACGATTGGTTTTGGCAACCAGATTCGCAGCTACGTGCTCTACCCGTATCAGATGGTTAAGGACCTACGCACGGGCGTTGAGACCAGCAACGTCGAGGCAGTTCTTGACGATGGCGACCTGGACCCGTTTGTTATTGGCTACCATCGCTGGGCTACCGGCAACGCCGATGCAGAAGGCTCGGAGGTCTAAAACATCGGGTGGCTTCAAGCCGATGCCAAGCCCAACGGTTGGACGGGTTTGTATCCAGAATAAACCCTGCGCAGGGGTGGTTTTTGTCCGGCGAATCGGTAGAATCGAATACAAGAAGAAGTTCAAAGCGCATCCGATGGGGTGCGCTTTTTTGAGGGAGGCAGCATGGCATATCGTCTGGACATCAAGCGCATTCTTTCGATGAACTTCTTTCACGACCTGCCCCAGATCATGTTGGGGTGTGCCTTGGCCGCCATCGCGACCGACTTGTTTTTGATTCCCAACGGTCTTGCTGCCGGTGGCGTTACGGGCCTTGCCACCATTATCCAGGCGGTCGGCGCGGCGCGAGGCGTGTCGCTTCCCGTTGGTATCCAGACGATCGTGATGAACGCCTTGCTGTTGCTGGTCGTTATGCGCGAGGGCGGCATGTTCTACGTGGTGCAGACCGCGACGGGCTTTGTGCTGCTGGGCTTCTTTACCGATCTGTTCGCCCCGTTTGTAGCACCTCTGGCGGATGCGGACCTGATGCTTCCCGCTATGTGGGGCGGCATTATTACGGGCATCGGTTACGGCATGGTGTTGCGCGCCGGCGCCAACACCGGCGGCTCGGACACGATTGGCCAAATCATCTCGCGTAATACATCACTGCCCGTGGGCTCGACCGTCATGGCGATCGATGTTGCCGTATGTGCGCTGTCGGCTCCGGTCTTTTCAATCGAAAACGCACTATATGCAGGCCTTTCGATGGTCATTAGCGGCTACGTGATCGATGCCGTGGTCGATGGTGGCAACAAACGCCGTATGGTCCTCATCATCTCGGACAAGTTCCCTGATATCGCTGCCGATATCATGTATGGCCTGGGTCGTGGTTGTACCAAGTTTAAGGCGACTGGCATGTATTCGGGTGCCGAGAAGCCGGTGATTATGGTCATCGTGAGCCGTCGAGAGCTCAATACCCTCAAGACGATCGTGCGCGAGCGCGATCCTCACGCCATTGTGACGGTCGCTGACGTTACGGAAGCCTTCGGCGAGGGATTCAAGGACATTAGCGCGTAGGGGCGACCGCGTTCCATCCAAAAGACGTTCACATTGATAAACCGTTTCATCAGCGGTTCTGCCTGCTAAATTGTTCAAATAATGATAAAAACTCTGGTAAAGCCATCAGTTTCCAGCATAATGAATGACGTACGTGCATTGCGGCTGTGTTGGGATTACCTTCGGTGCCGTGCGCATTTTGTCTAATGAGGATGAAAGGAAGGCACAATGAGCGACGAAGAGCTCAAAAAGGTTGCCAACGAGGTAAGGAAGGGCATCGTCACCGGCGTGCACGCTGCCAAGTCCGGCCATCCGGGCGGTTCGCTCGGCGCTGCCGATATCATGACCTATCTGTATTTTGAGGAAATGAACGTCGACCCGGCCGATCCCCGCAAGGCCGACCGCGATCGTTTTGTGCTCTCCAAGGGCCATTGCGCTCCGGGCCTGTACGCCGTGCTCGCCGAGCGTGGGTTCTTCCCCAAGGAGGACCTCGAGACGCTGCGCCACATCGGTAGCCACCTGCAGGGTCATCCCAACATGAACGACACCCCGGGCGTTGACATGTCCACCGGCTCGCTCGGCCAGGGTATCTCCGCCGCCGTGGGTATGGCCGTTGCCGCCAAGCACTGGGGCGATACTTACCGCACGTACGCCCTGCTGGGCGATGGCGAGAGCGAGGAGGGCCAGGTCTGGGAGGCCGCCATGTTTGCCGGCAACCAGCAGCTCGATAACCTCTGCGTGATCGTCGACCACAACGGCCTGCAGATCGACGGCCCCGTCGAGGAGGTCAACGACCCCATGCCGCTCGCCGACAAGTTCCGCGCCTTTAAGTTCCACGTGGTGGAGCTCGCCGACGGCAACGACTTCGACCAGATCCGCGCCGCCTTTGCCGAGGCTCGCGCCACCAAGGGGCAGCCGACCGCCATTATCGCCGAGACCATGAAGGGCAAGGGCGTTTCCTTTATGGAGAACCAGGTGGGTTGGCACGGTAAGGCCCCCAACGATGAACAGTTTGAGCAGGCCATGGCAGAGCTCACGGCCGCCGGAGAGGAGCTCTAGGATGGCAGACGTCAAGAAAATCGCCACGCGCGTAAGCTACGGCGAGGCCCTCGTCGAGCTCGCCAACGAGCACGATGACTTTGTGGTCCTCGACGCCGACCTGGCCGCCGCCACGCAGACCGGCAAATTTAAGGCCGCTTGCCCCGACCGCTTCTTCGACGTGGGTATCGCCGAGAGCAACCTGATGGGTGTTGCCGCCGGTATCGCGACCACCGGTCGTGTTGCCTTCGCGAGCACCTTTGCCATGTTCGCTGCCGGTCGCGCCTTTGAGCAGGTCCGTAACTCCATCGGCTACCCGCACCTTAACGTTAAGATCGGTGCCACGCACGCCGGTATCTCGGTGGGCGAGGATGGCGCCACGCACCAGTGCTGCGAGGATATCGCCCTGATGCGCGTCATCCCCGGCATGACCGTGATTGTTCCCGCCGACGACGTGGAGGCCCGCGCTGTGACGCGCGCCGCCTACGAGTGCGACGGTCCGGTGTACATGCGCTTCGCCCGTTTGGCCTCGCCGGTTATCAACGACCCCGAGACCTACAAGTTCGAGTTGGGTAAGGGCATTGTCATGCGCGAGGGCGCCGATGTGACCATCATCGCCTGCGGCCTGATGGTCGGCGAGGCTCTCGAGGCCGCCGAGCAGCTCGCTGCCGAGGGCATCGACGCCGAGGTCATCAACATGCACACCATCAAGCCCATCGACGCCGACCTGATCGTCAAGAGCGCCACCAAGACCGGCCACGTCGTGACCGTCGAGGAGCACTCTGTGATCGGTGGCCTGGGCAGCGCCGTTGCCGACGTCCTGTGCGAGCAGTGCCCGACGCCGCTCAAGAAGATTGGCGTCAACGACACCTTCGGCGAGTCCGGCCCGGGTGCCGAGCTCCTGCACAAGTACGGCCTGGACGCCGCCAACATCGTGGCGACCACCAAGGAGTTCTTGGCATAAGGCAAGACGGATTTCATGGACTGCTTCGTCAGAACTATAAAACTGTTTCGCCAGTACTATGGAAACCCGGCAGGGGCGCTCTCTTGGAGAGCGCCCCTGTTTCAGTTGCGGTGAAATAAGGACTGTTTTGCCAGCTTAAAGGCTCAACAGTCCCTATTTCACCGCAACTCATGAAGACGCCCCTCAAGCACGGTCCCATCAGGGAAAAGGGCATATATCGACAAAGCGCAATTCAGACCCTTCCAGCGTTGTATATGCAGCACCCCAAGATAAACGCGGCGACCCCTTAGTTATCGCAGGCCGGGCACAGGGTTACTCTCCAAATCTTTCCGCAGGACGGAGGAGCCCCTGCCGCGCGAAGCGCGCAGCGGGGGCTCCGACATGTCCGAGGACGATTTGGAGAGTAACCCTGTGCCCGGCCGACGGGATCCCTAAGCACGCCATGCTTCTTATGTGCAGCAAAGCTAATGCTGCTAAAATACAAAGCGCTCATGTAGTTTAAACGCACGACGATAAGGAGCACCAGTGGGTAACCACTTCCGTACCTCCGGTGCGGGCGATGATGCCCCCAAGACGCAGACGGGCGTCCAGGGCAGTCGTTTCGCCACTCCGGATTCAGAGGGCCAGCCTGTTGCTCAGGCTCCCGCTCAGCCGGCAGATCAGGCACAGCCGGCATCCGATCCCTTTGCCTACAATCCCACCAGCGATGTCGCGCTTTCCGGCACGGCGGGTTTTGAGCCCGTTCAGGCCGTGACCGCTCGCGTGGAGCAGCCTCAGGCTGGCGCCGCCACGCCGCAGTCTACCATGGCCGGCATTCCCGACCCCATGGCCCCTGCGACGCCGGTTCCTCAGCCTGCGCAGTCCGGTCTCTTTGCCGCTATTCCCGATCCCACGCAGCCTGCTGTCCCGGTGGTCGAGAGCGATCAGGCCGCCGAGGTCGCAAGCCTCGATAACGCGCTCAACAACCCCGATTTTACGTCGGTGTTTGCGCCCATCGATCCGCAAGCCAGCCGCAAGAAGATGGCCAAGCAGGCCGGTGTCGAGCCCGTCATCCTTATGGAGCATGTCACCAAGATCTATCCGGCACAGCCCAACAAGCCTGCACTCGACGACATCAACATCGAGATCTATCCGGGCGAGTTCGTCTTCCTGGTCGGTCATTCCGGCTCGGGTAAGACCACGCTGCTGTCGACGCTCAACCGCGACGTCAAGCCGACGAGCGGCCGCATCCTGGTTGCCGGTCAGGACCTCATGAAGATCAAGAATCGCAAGGTTCCGTTCCTGCGTCGTCAGATTGGCGCCGTGTTCCAGGACTTTAAGCTTCTGCCTCAAAAATCTGCCTACGAAAACGTGGCGTTTGCCCTGCAGTGCATCGGCAAGCCCAAGGGCGTTATTCGCAGCCAGGTTCCCGAGGTGCTGCGTCTGGTCGGCCTGGCTGATCAGATGGACTCGCTGCCCGATCAGCTTTCCGGTGGCGAGCAGCAGCGCGTTGCCGTTGCCCGCGCCATGGTCAACCGCCCGCCGCTTTTGATCTGTGACGAGCCCACGGGCAACCTCGACCCGGCGATTTCGCTGGGCATCATGAAGCTGCTCGAGCGCATTAACCGCACCGGCACCACCGTGATCGTCGCTACGCACGACCGCGAGATGGTCGATAGCATGCACCGTCGCGTGATCGCCCTCGAGGGCGGCCACGTAATCCGCGACCAGGAGAGGGGAGGTTACGGCAACTATGGCACCAACTAACGTGGGCTACTCGCTCAAAGAGGCAATGAGCCACTTCTTCCGTAACTGGACCACCTCGCTCGGCGCCGTCATCACGATCTTCCTTTCGCTGTTTATCATCGGCCTGTTCATCATGGGTTCCGCGATGCTGAACTCCGTGATCGGCACCGTCGAGGATCAGGTTGTCATTAACGCCTTTATTAGCGATGACGCCGATCAGGCAGACGTTCAGGCTTTTGAGGCCGAGCTTAAGACGTGGAATAACGTCAAGTCCGTGACCTATAAGGACAAGGACGACGCGCTGGCCGAGTATACGAGCAAGATGTCGGGCAACGCCGACGCCACCATGAGCGCGCTCGATGGCCAGAACCCGCTGCCGGCTTCGTTTGCAATTGAGATGGACGATCCGTCCAAGGTCGAGAGCACGGCCCAGAAGCTCAAGAAGAACACCGACTTCCAGAAGATCGCGGATGACGGCGACGTCAACGCGAGCGTGCTGTACGGCCAGGAGGAAGTGAGCCGCCTGTTCCAGGTGACCAACTACATCCGCATCGCCGCCGTGGTGCTCGTTGGCCTTCTGACCTTTATCGCATTCATCTTCATCAACAACACGATTCGCCTGTCCATCACGGCGCGTCGTCGTGAGATTGCGATTATGCGTCTGGTCGGCGCCAGCAACGGCTTCATTCGCGGCCCGTTTATCACCGAGGGCGTACTGCAGGCCATTTTGGGCTCGCTGCTTTCCATCGGCGTTCTGGAGCTGCTGCGCAATCTGATGATTCCGCGTTTGCAGGAGAGCATCGGCTGGATGTCGTTTGCCCTGCCGATGCAGTACTACCTGGTGACCTATGCTGCGCTGATTCTGGTCGGCGTGATTATCGGTCTCTTTGGTTCTGCCATCGCCATGCGCCGCTACCTGCGCGTGTAGGCATGCCTGGAATTCATCCCTTCCAACGGGTCGTCTCTTGCGGGGCGGCCCGTTTTTTGATCCCTAGGGGACGGCAGGAAAACGGATCATTTGGGTAGACTCTTTGGAGTTCGCAATCGATAGTTAGGAGGCGCCATGGGGCGCAATAACAAGCATAAGCGCGGTGCCCGCAATAAGCGTGGGCCGGTGCGCAGCGAACGCCGCCCGAGCCTGACCGGGCGCGTGCAGCTCCATGAGCATGGCGCCTATGTCATAACCGAGAGCGGCGACTACAAGGTTATGGGCCGCGGTAAGCGCGAGATCATGGATGGTGATACCGTTGCCGTGAGCATTAAGAACAGCCCGCACGGTGAGCGGCGCGCCGTGATCGAGGGCGTGGTTGAGCGCGCAGCCATAAGCGTGGTGGGTACGTACCAGACCGCTGGTCCGCTCGGTGTGATCGAGCCGCTCGATTCGCGCCTGAAGGCCGACTTCTTCATTCTGCCCGAGGATACCTCGGCGGATCGTCTGGGCGTCCACCCGGGTGATGCCGTTGTCGCGCGCATTTTGACCTACCCGACGCGCCTGGAATCGGGCACCGTGACGATCGAACGCCGCATTGGCGGAGATGACGCGCCCGATTTGGGCGTTCAATACGTGATGGCGCGTTACGGCTATACCGATAGCTATCCCGAGGCCGCGCTGGACGAGGCCGAGGGACTTTCGCTCGATGTGTCCGCGGCGCTTAAGGACCCGCTCCGCCGCGATCTGCGCGACCGCTTTGTCATCACGATCGACCCGGTCGACGCGCGCGACTTTGACGATGCCATTTCGCTTGAGCGCACGCCCGAGGGTGGCTACAAGCTGGGTGTGCATATCGCTGACGTTTCTCACTATGTGGCTTGGGACGGGCATATCGATCTTGAGGCTCGCCATCGTACGACATCGGTGTATCTGGCCGATCGCGTGCTTCCCATGCTGCCCGAACGCCTGTCCTGTGACCTATGCTCGCTTCGCCCTGACGAGGACCGTCTTGCGTTTACCGTCGATATCGAGCTCGATGAGCAGGGTCGCGTGCGGCATTACGATCCGTACCCCAGCGTGATTCGCTCGCGCGTGCGCATGGACTATGATGGCGCCGAGGCACTGCTGGTGCGTGCCGGCGCGGTGGAGTATTCGGTGCTGGAGGGTGCCGCCGAGGATGTTGCGGCTGCCGAGGCCTCGCGCGAGGAGGCGCTTGAGCGTGGGCTTGCATGCGAGGAGGCAGCCCGCGGCTATAACGTCGACCTCGGTGATTTTTTGGTTGCCGCCAACGAGCTTGCGGAGCTCCGCCGCCGCATTCGCCGCGCACGCGGTTCGGTCGACTTTGATACGGCCGAGATCCGCGCGCTCTTGGACGAGGACGGTGTGCCCGTGCAGATCGTGGCCCGCGAGCGCTCGTGCGCCACGTCGCTGATCGAGGAGGCCATGCTGCTCGCCAACGAGTGCGTGGCCGAGTGGCTGGCCGACCGCGACATTGAGGCTTGCTATCGCGTGCACGATGATCCCAGTCCCGATAGCCTGCACGGCGCCGCCGTGGCGCTGGCGCAGCTGGGCATCATCGACGACCGCCGTGCGGCTGGTATTGCCTTGGGAAGTCCCGATGAGCTGCAGGCTGCGGTTGACGCCGCGGCTGGCACGGCCAACGCGCCACTTGTCAATACACTGCTGTTGCGCAGCATGCAGCGCGCGCTGTACAAGCCTCGCAACGAGGGCCACTTTGCGCTCGCCGCGCCGTGCTACTGTCACTTTACGAGTCCCATCCGTCGCTACCCCGATCTGGTGGTGCACCGCGTACTCAAGCTGCAGTTGGCCTATGAGCAGCTCGGTGGCAAGGACGCCTTGGTCCGTACGCCGCGGCTGATCGGCAAGGGGCGCGAGTCGCTGCCGCGCATTCTGCCGCAGATCTGCCGCGCATGCAGCGATGCCGAGCGCGCGGCAGATGCCGCCAGCCATGCGACGCAAAAGATCAAGATTGCCCAGTACTATGAGGACCGTCTGGGCGAGCGTTATGCCGGAACCGTCTCGTGGGTTAGCAGCATGGGCCTCTTTGTGCGCTTGGACCTAACGCAGGTCGAAGGCTTGGTTTCGATCAAGAGCCTGGGCAACGAGTGGTTCGAGTTCGACGAGGATGCGCTTACGCTGACGGGCGCTGACACGGGGACTCGTTACGAGCTGGGGCAGCGCGTGATCATCGAGGTCTCGCGCGTCAATACCACGCGTGGGCACTTGGACTTTAAGCTTATCCATTAGCCAAATCCCGACTCATAGTGGGGGAGCGGAGGGCGGCCTTTCGGGACCGCCCTTCGCATTTGAATCGTGGCTACCTTGCCGTCTGCTCGGCCGCCCGCTTACCTGCTATTTGAGAGGTAAAACCTACCAAAATAAACCTGTCCCTTTTTGGCAGGTTTACAAGAAAGCGGGGATGAGATGGCGACGGTGTACGGTTATGCGCGGGTGAGTTCGCGCGATCAGAACCTTAATCGGCAGCTGGATGCGCTGGGCGCCTATGGCGTGGGCTCGGCGAATATTTATGCCGACCATGCGAGCGGCAAGGACTTCGATCGACCGCGTTATCGCGAGCTGCTGCACGTTCTGGGAGACGGGGACGTGCTGGTGGTGCTTTCTATCGACCGACTTGGTCGTAATTACTCCGAGATTCTTGAGGAATGGCGACGCATTACCAAGGAGCTCGGGGTTGCCATTGTGGTGTTGGACATGCCATTGCTTGACACGCGCGTCAGGGCCAGCGGCGCGCCGGATGTGACCAACACCCTGATTGCCGATATTGTGCTGCAACTGCTGAGCTACGTGGCGCAGGTGGAGCGCGAGAATATCCATCGGCGCCAGGCGGAGGGAATTGCAGCGGCGCGGGCGCGAGGGGTCCGTTTCGGTCGACCTCGCAAGCCGTGCCCTCCTCAGTTTGAGCTGGTGCGCGATAGCTATGAGGCAGGCGATATAACCCGCAGCCAGGCAGCAAAGTGCCTGGGCGTGTGCGTGGGGACGTTCGATCGCTGGATGCGCGAGGCGGGGTAGAGGTTTGCGGCACGTCCGATTGGCGCCCACGCGAGGCGGTATCGGTAACAGCCCTGTTACCGATAATGCGACCTCGTTGAAATATTTTGTGTCGCGCGTATTTCCGAGCGGTCGGATTTGAGGGGCGAGCGGTAGAACGCTCGCCCTTTGTGCGCCACGATGCGGCACAATGTACCGCAAAAGCTGTTTGTATCCGGTACGAATCGTTCGTTGGTCTTTAATTCTTCTCAACGGAGGTGTTTGAGATGGCAAACGGATTGCTTTTGCGGCTTCGCGAGCGCGAGCTCAGCGCGAGCTCGGCGGAACGCAATGTCATCGCATATGTAAGCGCTCATCCGCACGAGGTGGTCGGGCTGTCCGTCCGCGGTCTTGCCGATGTCACGTTCTCCTCGCCCTCGAGCATTTTGCGCTTTTGCAAGCGTTTGGGTTTTGCGGGCTACAAGGAGTTCCAGCGCGAACTGATTGCCGAGCTGGCGCTCTTAGGTGACAAGAAAGACGTAGCCCTCGAGGACATCTCCATGGATGACAGCGTCGAACGTATCGTGGGGAAGGTGATGAAAAGCAACGTGCGCACGATCGAAGCGACGGCGCGAACGCTCGATTACACCGTCTTGGAGCGATGCGCGGCCTATCTTAAGCGGGCACGCGCAGTCAATCTGTTCGGTATCGGTGCCTCTCGTTTGGTCGCGCACGATCTGGCACAAAAGCTCATGCGTGTCGACAAAGAGTGCCATCTGTACGACGACTGGCATGATCAGCTCTTGTGTGCCAAGAACATGCATGAGGGCGATATGGCAATCGCCTTTAGCTACTCGGGCTTGACGCAAGAGGTGCTGGACTGCACCGCCGAGGCCCAACGTCACAACTGTCCCGTTGTGGCCGTGACCAAAGTAGATGGATCATCCAAGCTTGCCACCATGGCCGATGCCGTGCTCGGCGTCGCTGCGAGTGAGCCCTTGGTCCGCAGCGGTGCCATGGCTTCGCGTATGGCCCAGCTTATGGTTGTCGATGCCCTGTACGCTGCTTACGTTGCCAGCGACTACGAACGGGCGACGCATGTCATTAAGCAAAACTACATCGAGAAACAGGAAAGATGAGGTGAATGAAATGCTCGATTTAACAAAATTCACGACCGAAAAGCGTAATCAAAGGTCTATGGACCTCGATACGATGACATCGCTGCAAATCGTTACGACGATGAACGATGAGGATCTTCGTGCCGTCCAGTCGGTCACAAAAGTGCTGCCCCAGGTTGCCACAGCAATCGACTGGGCTGCTGAGGCACTCGAGCGCGGCGGGCGCGTCTTTTACATGGGCGCAGGCACCAGCGGTCGTCTGGGCGTACTCGACGCTTCGGAGTGTCCGCCCACGTTTGGCGTGTCACCCGATCTGATTGTCGGGCTCATTGCCGGAGGCGAGACGGCGTTTATCAAGGCTGTCGAAGGTGCCGAAGACAGTGAGGAGCTCGGCGCGAGCGACCTGCGGGGGCGTGGACTCTCGGACAAGGATCTTGTCGTTGGCCTGGCGGCAAGCGGTCGTACTCCCTATGTGGTGGGCGGCCTTGTATGCGCCAAGGCAACTGGGTGCAAGACGATCGCAATTGCCTGCAACCAAGGGTCGAAGATCGGGGAGAGCGCAGATCTTGCCATTGAACCCGTGCCCGGTCCCGAGGTACTGACTGGCTCAACGAGGCTCAAGGCGGGAACGGTTCAAAAGCTCATTCTCAACATGATTTCGACCGGTGCCATGGTCAAGATCGGCAAGGTATACCAAAACCTGATGGTCGATGTGCAGCAGACGAACGAGAAGTTGGTGGTGCGCGGCCAGAACATCGTGATGGAGGCGACCGGCTGCACGCGCGAGCGCGCTATTCAGGCGCTTGCAGATGCCGGCGGCCACGTAAAAACCGCTATTGTCTCGGTACTGCTGGACTGCGATGCCGAGCAGGCTGCGGTAGCTCTTGAGCGAGCGCGAGGCCATGTCCGTGCTGCGGTGAGTGGCCATGAGAAGAGCGATGCCGATGCCCAATAGGTGTGCGGCGTGAGCTGATATGACATCCAGACGAGATACCCAATACAAGGAGGAGTTATGACGAACAAAGAGCTGGCTCAAAAGCTGCTGGACCTTTTGGGCGGTAAAGACAACGTGCTCGCAAACGCGGCGTGCATGACGCGCCTGCGCGTGACTGTCAAAGACACGGGCAACGTCGACACGGAGGGTATTAAGGCACTCGACGGCGTGATGGGCCTGGTCGAGGACGACACGATGCAGGTCGTGCTGGGTCCGGGCAAGGTGAATAAGGTGCTCGAGGGGTTCTCCAAACTCACCGGCCTTGCGAAAGGCGTTGCTGACGAGAGCGTGGTTGATGCTGCGGCCACAAACAAGGCCGCGCAGAAGGCCAAGTACGAGTCTAAGCCGGTTCAGGCCTTCCTCAAGAAGATTTCCAATGTCTTCGTCGCCCTGCTTCCCGGCATCATTGCGGCTGGCCTCATCAACGGTATCTGCAACGTCATTAACGTTTCGACGGCAGGCGCGCTTGCAGGCGAGTGGTGGTACCAGGGCATTCGTTCCATGGGCTGGGCCCTGTTTGCCTATCTGCCCATCTTGGTGGGCTATAACGCGGCGCGTGAGTTTGGTGGCTCTGCTGCGCTGGGCGGCATCGCCGGCATGATGTGTATCGCCAACAGCGCCATGCCCCTGCTTGCGCCTGGCGCGGCTGATCCTGCCACTGCCATTCTGCTGCCGCTCACCAATGCGCAGTACAACCCCGCAGCGGGCGGCATGATCGCGGCTCTCATCGCTGGCGCATTTTTTGCCTGGATGGAGCGTCAGATTCGCAAGGTTATGCCCAACGCACTCGACACGTTCTTGTCCCCGCTGCTGGTGCTCATCATCGGCGCCTTTGCTCTGATGCTCGTCATCCAGCCGGTTGGCGCATGGCTGACGACTGCCATCTTTAGCGTTTTGACCTTTATCTTCGAGAAGCTGGGCGTCCTGGGCGGCTATATCCTGTCGGCAGGCTTCTTGCCGCTGGTTTCCGTCGGCCTGCATCAGGCGCTCACGCCGATCCACGCTATGCTCAACGATCCCGACGGTGCTACCAAGGGCATCAATTACCTGCTTCCCATCCTTATGATGGCTGGCGGCGGCCAGGTCGGTGCCGGTTTGGCGCTGTACTTTAAGACCAAGAACGCCAAGCTCAAGAAGTACGTCGCAGAGTCCATTCCCGTTGGAATCCTGGGTGTGGGCGAGCCTCTGATGTATGCTGTTACGCTGCCGCTCGTTCGTCCGTTTGTGACGGCCTGCCTGGGTGCCGGATTTGGCGGCGCGCTCGCGGCGCTGCTTCACATCGGCACGGTTTCTCAGGGCGTTTCCGGTCTGTTTGGCCTGCTGATCGCCGTTCCCGGCCAGCAGCTCGGCTACGTTGCCGCTATGCTGCTTGCCTATGCCGCCGGCTTTGTCCTGACGTGGTTCTTTGGCGTCGACGAGCAGAAGATCAACGAGTTCTTTGGCGAGTAGTTTGATATCGCGAGCTGTGTTGCCCAGGGTTCGCGGCGCGCGGCAGATTTCTTGATGTTATGGTTGTGCCGGCGGGGCTAGCTGCTCCGCCGGCCTTTTTTAAAGGAGCGTTGAAGCGTGAAAACGGGTATTTCGATTTATCTTTCCAGCCCTCTGCAGGATATTGAGCGGACGATTGAGCGTGGTGCCGCGGCGGGTGCGCGCTATGCGTTCACCTCGCTGCATATTCCCGAGGATGGGGGAGCGGCGTATGCCGATAAGGTCCGTCATGTGCTGTCGCTGCTTTCCGCCCGCGGCATTGCGCTCATTGCCGATGTGGGGCCTCGCACGTGCGATTTGCTCGGGCTTGAGCGCATCGAGGACCTGCGCGATCTGGGGTTGGAATACCTTCGTTTGGACTATGGCTTTAGCGCCCAGCGGGTCGCGGAGCTGTCCGGTGTATTTCGCATTGTGGTCAATGCATCGACGGTGAGTTCTGATGAAATCGCATCGTGGCGTGAGGCCGGTGCCGATGTGACTCGTTTTGCCGCCTGCCACAATTTTTACCCCAAGCCTTATACCGGTTTAACTCTGGAGGACATTGCTCGGGTGAATCTTCGTCTTGCGGCGCTTGGATTCGAAATCATGGCTTTTGTGCCGGGTGATGCTAACGTTCGCGGGCCGGTATTCGAGGGACTGCCGACGGTCGAGGCGCAGCGCGGTCGCGCGTCAAAGGTTGCTCTCAATATGCTTGGGCTTGCACATGGCGCCGATTGCGACATTGTGTTGGTCGGCGACCCCGATCTTTCCGATGCGGGCTGGGCGCAGTTTGCTCAAGTTTCCGCCGGATACGTGGACCTGCAATGCGAGCTTGAGCCCAGTTATGCCTATGTGCGCGGGCAGATTCATCACGACCGGCCCGACTCGAGCGTCCTCATCTTTAGGTCTCAGGAGTCACGTACGACGCTTAAGCCGGATTCCGTGCCGACGGATGCCGGAGCCGGCCTGCCGCGAAAGGCGGGGTCGATCGCTGTGAGCAATAGCGGATATGGGCGCTACGAAGGCGAGCTTGAGATTGCGCGGGTCGATCTTCCCGGTGACGAGCGCATGAACGTTGCGGGCCATATCACGCCCGAAGCAATGGAACTGCTGCCGTTTATCAAGCGCGGATTCGGGGTACGGTTCGTTTAACGTGTGACCCGCGGGCTACATTGGCCCATCATACGAAGGCGCCTCGTGTGGCGTGTGCCTGCGTTGGCCGATCTATATTCGGAGGATTCCCATGACCGTACTGTTTGTTGAATATCCCAAGTGCTCGACCTGTAAGAAGGCCAAGGCATGGCTGGACGAACATGGGGTTGAGTATATCGACCGCGATATCGTTTTGGACAATCCCACGGCTGATGAGCTTGCGACCTGGATTGCTCGTTCGGGGCTACCGGTGCGGCGCTTCTTTAATTCGTCGGGCATGAAATATCGAGAGCTGGGCCTGAAGGCGCGCCTGGATGCGGGCATGACGGATCGGGAGTGCTACGAGCTGCTGGCGACCGACGGCATGCTGGTCAAGCGTCCGCTGCTGGTGGGCGACGACTTTGCGATTCCCGGCTTTAGGGAATCGGCTTGGGCCGAGGCGTTGCTGTAGCGGCTGCGGAAAGTGCGACCCGGAATTCGCTTCCAGAATGGGATGCACTTTCCCAAAGTGGCCGGTTGCGGAAAGCACGTCCCATTCTGAGCTTCGATTGCGGGACACGGTTTCCGGTTGAGGGCTCGACAGGAAAGTAGGGACCAGTTTGAGCTTGAAATCTGGGACGCACTTTCCGCCGGCGGGCCTGCCCCAGTCAGTCCGCCAGCTGTGCCCATTCGTGCGGATCGTAGACCTTTACGTGTTTGTTGGGCTTGCCGCTCCAGTACTCCTCGTCCATAAAGGGCAGATATGCCTGAACGCCGGGGCAGATAAAGGGAATCCGCTGCTGTTGCAGTCGCTCGCGCTGGCGCTGCTCCAGGTGCGCCTCGGATATGACGGTCGGCATACCGGACAACTCGACGAGGCTTGCCTGAATTCGCTTAAGGTCGGGGAGTCCCGCGTGCCATGACATCCGCATGATCAAAAAGGATGCACGGCGGTATTTTGCCTGCACCACAGTAATGGCGGGGCGCAGTGTGGGATGGATTTTGTTCCGTTCGGGCCAAAGGTCGGCAGTGATCTCAAGGCCCAGGGTCTCCCATAGGTAATCAAGCTCTTCGTCCATGGTGCCTCGATATCTACGCGATCATTGATACTTCGATTGTGTTGCCTGGTGCTTTCGTTTTCACGGTAGAATCTGCCAACGGTTGACGGCTACCGCTCGCGGCGTTTTGCCCTTCGTGTACAGCGGTCGGCTTCACAGGTCCTTCACGGGTTGGACTAAATTAGGCCAATTTGACTGAATTTCAAAAAAGTCAAAATTGGGGCTTGCGTCACGGCGAGACTTCCCGTATATTTCTTTCTTGCGCAAAGGCACAGCCGAGCGCAGCGATGCAGTCATTGGGATGTCGTCTAATGGCAGGACAGCGGATTCTGGTTCCGTCAATGGGGGTTCGACTCCCTCCATCCCAGCCATTGCATTTGCTACATATGGCCCGTTCGTCTAGCGGTTTAGGACGCCGCCCTCTCAAGGCGGAGATCACCAGTTCGAATCTGGTACGGGCTACCAAAATTGAACGCCCGGGCCTCGTAAGAGACCCGGGTTTTGTGTATTGACCGTATATACGGCGCCTGCCGTGTTTCGCTCAGATCGAGGAGTAGCCATGGATCTGCCCATCAGCTTGGAAGACATCACGTATGCCGAGAACTATCTGGCGCAGGGCGACCTGGCTACGGCGACGCCGCTGCTGGAGCGTCTGGTGGAGCTCGCCGAGGAGTATATCGACGCTGAGTGCAAGACGGGGGAGAAGCGCCAATACTTTAGCTTCGATAGCAAGTTTGAGCGCTTGGCCTATCGCCGCGTGGAGAAGGATCCGCGCGAGCTCGTGCAGGTCGAGGTGCCGTTTGACCGCCTGTACTCTGATATGGCGTTTGCCTACATTCGCCAGCAGGATTATGTGAGCGCTCGTAATGCCCTGATGCAGGCTGTGCGTTGGGACCCCATGAACTGCAACTATCGCTTGGATTTGGCCGAGCTGTTCCGCGCACTCGAGGACAAGCAGGAATGGGCATCGCTCTCGTTCTCGGTGCTGGAGCGTGCAAGCGATGGCAAGTGCGCCGCCCGCGCTTACGCCAATCTAGGTCAGTACTTCTTGGAGCCCGAGACCGAGAACGTTTCGGCTGCCGTGGGCTGCGCGCGTCTGGCGCTGCGCCTGGCGCCCAACGATGCGCATACGACGCGCCTGCTCAACAAGATCCATACCACCTATCCGGATGCCGCCGATGAGAGCGACGACCACGTGATGGGTGAACTGGCCCTGCAAGGCGTGCCGACCTCGCCTTCGGCCGAGATTGCCATCTGCCTGATTATGTGCGCGACCGATGCTGCAAGTGACGGCGACAAGCAGGAGGCGACGCGCCTGACGGTGCGTGCTCGCGACTTGGTGGGCGAGGAGGCCTGCGCGGCGATTATTAAACTGGTGCGCGAGAGCGATGCCGAGCTCAATGCCGAGCGCAAGGCAAAGCGCGAGACTGCGGGCTCAAACGCCGATGGAGCCAAGGAGGCCGGCGATGCCCAGTAAGCGCGAGCGCAAACTCATTTCCAAGAATCGCTCGGCACATCACGAGTACTTTATCGATGAGACGTTTGAGTGCGGTATTGAGCTGAGCGGCACCGAGGTCAAGTCGATTCGCGAGCGCGCCTGTCAGATCACTGACACTTTTGCGCTGATTCGTGGCGGCGAGTGCTGGCTCGTCGGACTGCATATCCACCCTTATAGCCATGGTGGCGTGTGGAATCGCGATCCCGATCGTCGGCGTCGTCTGCTGCTGCACCGCAAGGAGATCGACTTTCTTGACGGCAAACTTCGCAACCGTGGTTATGCGCTGGTTCCGTTGGAACTCTACTTTAATACCGACGGCCGCGTAAAGCTGCTGCTGGGTCTGGGTCGCGGCAAGAAGCTCTACGACAAGCGCGAGGACATGGCCAAGCGTGATGTCCAACGCGAGATCGACCGCGCCCTTAAGGAACGCAACCGCTAGGCACTCTGTATAAGTTGCGGTGGAATACGGACTGTTTTGCCTGTTTGAGGGGCTATTCAGTCCCTATTTCACCGCAACTGCGGGCGTCTCATCTTTCTTACTGTTCTGACACATATGTCTTAAAGGCGGCGTCCGTTATGGGTGCCGCCTTTTTTGTGGGTACATACATTCATGAGGTTCCAACCCGAGCTAGGGGAGTGATCGTTATGGACAAAACTGCGTTCTTTACCATGCCGAGCGGTCTGTACGTGGTGAGCGCTGCGGCAGACGGGTTGCGCGCCGGCTGCGTCATCAACACTGCGGTGCAGGTGACGTCCATGCCGCCGCGTATTTCGGTTGCCGTGAACAAGGACAATGTCACCTCGGGCGTCATCGCATCGGCCAAAGCGTTCGCGCTGACCGTGATCGATCAGACTGCCGACATGCTCTACATCGGTAACTTTGGGTTCCGCACCAGCAGCGATTATGACAAGTTTGCCAAATACGAGACCCGCGAGACGGCTCTGGGCATGCCCTATGTGCCTGAGCACGCGGCGGCCCTGTTTAGCTGCCGTTTGATCGACACTGTGGATGTGGGCACGCATCTGCTGTTTATTGGCGAGGTCGAGGATGCCGAGCGCCTGAGCGACGAGACGCCGCTGACGTACGACTACTATCACAAGGTGCTAAAGGGCAAGACGCCGCCCAAAGCCTCGTCGTATCAAGGCTAGAAATGTTCTAAAAATACTTGCATTATGTTATTGAGAATATATACTAATAAGTAAGTACACCAGCAGTCACGTTCGAGAGGAGAACATCATGGCTGAGGAGAAGAAGACGTATAAGTTTGTGTGCACCGTTTGCGGTTACGAGGTTGAGGTCGACACGCCCGAGCTGCCCGAGGACTACGTGTGCCCGGTCTGCGGCGTCGGCCCCGATGAGTTTGAGCTTGTCGAGGAGTAGCTCGTAGACACACGACTTGCAACAACATATAGCTCTGTCCAAGGGTCCCGGTCGAATTCTCGGCCGGGACCCTTTTGATTCAAGACTTTAGTCCGCTGGCCGCGCAGCGGCCAGCTTTAAACCACCCGCT
>CABSYW010000040.1 GCA_902482035.1 uncultured Collinsella sp.
GGGCCCGTGGGTTATACCCTAAGAGCAAACCACCCTTTTTAAGGGTGGTTCTGATGCCGAAATTCGCAAGAAAAGGGGAATCGAATGAGACAGTTTATCGTTGCATCCCATGCTCATTTTGCGTCCGGAATCGTCGAGAGCATTGGGCTGCTTTCCGGCGAGCGCGAAAACGTCCATGCGCTGTCTATGTATGTCGACGGAAACGAGGACCTGGCCAAGGAGGCTGCGGCGATTCTGGACGGCTTTGCCGCGGACGATGAGGTCGTCGTTTGCACCGACCTCTTTGGCGGCAGCGTCAACAACGAGTTCACCAAGATCGTCCAGACGCGTCCCAACACGCACCTGGTGACCAATATGAACCTGCCGCTCCTTATTCAGCTGCTGTTCGTGTCCGAATCCACCCCGATCGATGAGGCCATTCGCCAGATCGTCGAGGCGGACGACACCAAGGTCAAGTACGTCAACGACCTGCTGGGGCAGGCCGAACTCGATGAGTTTTAATCGCTAGGGAGCACATCATGATTCAGATGATTCGCGTGGACTATCGACTGCTGCACGGCCAGGTTGCCGTTAGCTGGACTTCGGCTCTGGGTGCCGACTGCATCCTGTTGGTAAGCGACACGGTCCTCAATGACAAGCTTCGTCTGCAGGCCCTGTCCCTTGCAAAACCGGAGGGCTGCAAGGTTGTCGTCAAAAACACCGAGGATGCCGTCAAGGCGCTCCAGAGCGGTGTGACCGATAAGTACAAGCTCTTCGTGGTTTGCGAGACGATCCAGCAGGCCGGTGCCGTCGCCAAGGCGATGGGCGTCAAGAAGATCAACCTCGGCAATGTTGCCTTTAGCGAGGATGCCCGCCAGGTCTCGACGAGCGTGTTCCTTACGCCCGAAAACGAGGCATACGTCAAAGAGCTGCTCGGCGAGGGCTACGAGCTGTTCATTCAGATGATTCCGGCAGATGCGAAGACTGACGCCGCGAAGGTCATCGGTTAGGGGCCATCATGGTTATCAAGACAATCCTGATTTTCCTTATTGCCCTTTTGGGTTATTCCGAGTGGCTGACGGGCACGAGCTACCTCCAGCGCCCGATCGTGCTCGGACCTCTGGTTGGCCTTGTCATGGGCGACATGGTGACCGGCACGATCATGGGCGCCACGATGGAGCTTGCCATGGTCGGCGCCATCTCGGTCGGTGCGTATAACCCGCCCGATACGATTTCCGGAACCATCCTGGGTGTGTCGCTTGCCATGCAGGCCGGCGCGGACGCATCGGCGGCCCTGACCCTGGGCATTCCCATCGCAACGATTGTCCTGGCGCTCGATACGGCCCTGGGCCAGCCGGTGATGCTACTGCTGGTGCACCGTATCGACAAAAACGTCGAGGACGGGGACACCAAGGCCATCACGCGCAACATGCTCATCGCCGGTTACGCGCAGAGCTGGTGCGGCCTGCTGATTATTCCCCTGGCATTCTTCTTTGGCGCCGATGCTGTTGCCAGCCTGCTCAACATCATCCCCGATTTCGTTCAGACCGGCATGGATGTCGCCGCCGCCTTCTTGCCCGCACTCGGCTTTGCGATGCTGGCGCAGATGATTATGAACAAAACGGTGGCTCCGTTCTTCTTCGCTGGCTTCTTCCTCGTCGCCTACTTTGGCATTAGCACGACGGGCGTGGCGATCTTTGCCGCGATCATCGTCGTCGCGATGACGGTTTTGGGTGATAAGAAAAAAGCGGAGCAGCCCGCAGTGGCAACCGAGGATCCTGCGATTGGGAGTGGGTTCGATGAGTTTTAAGTTTGAGTCTTCTTACGACGGGCTGATTTCCCGCGCAGACCTTAAGAAGCTGTTCTGGCGCTCGATTCCCTATGAGCATTCCTGGAACTACGAGCGTATGGGCCATATCGGTTTTATGTGGGCCCTTATGCCGATCCTTCGCAAGCTGTATCCGCAGGATGCGGACTTTAAGGCCGCCCTTAAGCGCCATATGGAGCTCTATAACGTCACGCCGTACATCTCGACGCTCCCCATGTCCATCGCCGCTGCAATGGAGGAGGTCAACGCTACTGACGATAGCTTTGACACGAGCGCGATCTCTAATGTCAAGCTTGCTTTGATGGGACCGCTGTCCGGCGTGGGCGATGCCTTCTACTGGGGCACGCTGCGAATTTTGGCAACGGGTGTCGGCACGTCGCTGGCGTTGCAGGGCTCTATTCTTGGCCCGATTTTGTTCCTGCTCGTGTTCAACGTCCCTCACTACATCATCCGTTACCTGCTGACGTTTGTGGGATATCGCTTTGGCTCGGACATGATCAGCAAGGTCCAGGAATCGGGCATTATGGACACGATCGTCAAGATGGCCTCCATCATGGGCGCCATGGTGATCGGTGCTATGACCATGGAGATGGTCACCGTGGACATTCCGCTCATGGTCGGTGCGGGCGATGGTGCTCAGACGCTCGCCGAGCTGCTCAACGGAATCTTCCCGGGCTTTGTCACGATGGGGCTGTTTGGAATCGTCTATCTCATGCTCAAGAAGAAGATGAATCCGCTGCTCATCATGCTCGTGATCCTGCTCGTGAGTATCGCTGGCGCGTTCTTTGGAGTGCTTGGTGTCCAGTAGAGTATCCGTCATAATGAGAACAATGTAAGAGGGGGCGTCGCGCACACTGTGCTGCGGCGCCCTTTTGCCGAAAGGTGGACAAGATGGAGTATCCGCAGCTTGCCGTCATGAATATCAGCCATCGTTATTTTGACCTTGAGGAATTCTTTTCCTCGGCAGCGGCCTCGGGCTACACGTGTTGCGAGCTTTGGACCGGGGCGATGCATCTGTATGTCGATTGCCATGGATACGATTCGCTCGAGCAGGTGCGGGAGCTGTCGCAGCGGTATGGGGTTCGGATTGTGGGGCTTTGTCCCGAACAGAACAACCCCAAGCCGTGGAATATCGCGGCGCGCGGGAATGAGGCACGTGCCCGCACGCTCGCGTACTTTAAGAACGTTGTGGATATCGCGGCGGAACTTGGAGCCGAGCAGGTCATGGTCTCGAGCGGCTGGGCATTTTTGAACGAGCCGATCGAGGACGCGTGGGGTCGAAGTGCCTCGATGCTGCGTGCGATTGCCGAGCATGCGGGAGAGCGCGGCGTGCGACTGGTGCTCGAGGCCCTACAGCCGGTTGAGTCGATGATCGTGAACTCGGCGGCCGACACGAAGCGCATGATCGAGGCAGTTGATCATCCGGCACTTAAGGCGTGTCTGGATATAGGCGCTATGGCGGTGGCGGGGGATACCATCGACGATTATTTCGATCTGCTTGGCGATGATGTCGCCCACGTGCATTTTGTCGATGTTGCGGCAGATGGCACGACGCATCTTGCCTGGGGTGACGGCGACCGCGATATGCGCGCCGACCTGGATAGGCTGGTGGCGCGCGGCTATCGCGGAGTTGTTTCGGCCGAGACCTATGACGGGCGCTATTTTGCCGACCCCGCAGCTGCCGATGCGCAGGTAATGGCAGAGTATCGTCGTGCGATTGGCGCCTAGGTGGGGTTGGGTTGCGGCAATCTGCCCTATGTTTCCAAATGAATACGGTGTGAGCGGCTACGACGGATTTTCCCCGCAAGCACTCTAGTATGCTAAAGTACCCAGAAGACCGGCGGAGCTATGCCGGTCTTCTGTTCTATATGAAACACAGCATGAGGAGGCTCACCAGATGACGGCCACACCGTGGGGATTCCGGGACATATTGCCCGAGGAGGCTCAGGCGCGCGAGGAGATTGCGCTGACGGTGAAGGGCTGCTTTAGGGAGCATCATTACCTGCCGGTCGAGACGCCGCTGCTCGAGGACAAGGGCTCTCTCGAGGAGGGCGGCCGCATTGCGGACACCCCGTTTAAGCTCTTTGATGATGACGGTCGCCTGCTGGTGGTCCGTCCCGACAACACGCTGCCAATCGTGCGCTTGGTTTCGACCCGCATGCGCGCGGCCGATTTGCCGCTGCGCCTGCGCTACGAGGCGCCGGTGGTCCGCGAGTGCCAACGCAATGCCGGTGGCTCGCGTCAGTTTACTCAGCTGGGCTTTGAGCTCATTGGTGCGGGCGACACCGCGGGCGATGTCGAGATTGTCTCACTGGTCGCCGAGACCGTGCGCAAGCTGGCACTTCCCGGTGCGCGCATTATCGCGGGCAGCGTGCGTCCGTTTAAGGAACTGCTTGCGGCGTGCGAAGATCGCGAGCTGGCTGCCGAGGCGCTGCGCTGCGTGCACGCCAACGACTTTGTGGGCCTCGATGCCCGTGTGGCGGCAAGCGCCGAGCCCGAGGCCGTCAAGGCCGCCATTAGCGAGCTGCCGCGCTTGCACGGCGGCGCCGAGGTATTCGACCGCGTCGACGCGCTGCTGGCGGCGGCGGGCATTGTCGCGCCGCTCACGCGCGAGCTGCGCGCCCTGGTCGAGGGTCTGGCTCCCGAGGACGCCCAGGTGCTGTCCTTCGACTTCTCCATCATGAACTCGTTTGATTACTACACGGGCCTGGTCTTTAAGGCCTATGCCGGTGGCCTGCCCGATCCGGTGGGCTCGGGCGGTCGCTACGACTCCATCTTTACCGGTGCATTTGGCGACGGCATCGAGGTGCCGGCGGCGGGCTTCGCCTTTTCGCTCGAGCGCCTGGAGGCTGCGCGCACCTCGGCCGAGGACGCTGCTTCCGATGGTGACCATGCCGTGGGTCGCGGCGCCGAGGGTCCGCTGCGCATCGCCGTGCCCAAGGGCTCGCTTAAGGCCGACACGCTCGACGTGCTCGAGGCCGCGGGCTTGGATGTCTCGGAGCTGCGCGATCCCGGTCGTCACCTCATCGTGCGCGGCCGCGACACACAGGCCGGCGAGGGCACGGTCGGCGATATCGAGTTTGTCATCGTGCGCCCCAGCGATGCGCCCGCCTTTGTGGGCTGCGGCGGTGCCGATTGCGGCATCTGCGGTTGGGATTCGCTTATCGAGGCAGACCTCAACCTGCTGCAGCTGGTCGATCTGGGCTACGGCCTGTGCACGTTTATCGAGGCAGAGCCCGCGTGGCGCGCCGGCCAGGCCGAGCGCAACTATGCCCGTCGTGGGTCGCTTCGCGTGGCCACCAAGTATCCGCGCATCGCGAGTGCCTGGTATGCCGAGCGCGGCGTGAATGCCGATATCGTTTCGCTGCACGGCAATATCGAGCTGGGCCCCATTGTCGGCATGACCGACCGCATCGTGGATATTACCGCCACGGGCGCCACACTGCGCGACAACGACCTGGTCATCACCGGCCGCATCATGGACTGCACGGCCCGCTTCTTTGTCAACCCGGGCGCTGCACGTCTGGATCCGCGCGTACGCAATCTGGCCGATCGCTTGGCGGCAGCCGTGAAGGACAAGCATTTTGAGCCCGTTGCGGGCTCGGCACAATAGCGCGAGCACGCACGGGCGCCCCAACGTCCGGGCGGCGGGCCGACTGACGCCGCCGCCCGGTCTCTCGTTTTTCGAACAAAACCTCGACCGATAGGGGATACCGATATGAAGACCATCAAGCTTGCTCCCGGGGAGCGCCTCGTTACCAACCAGCTCAACCGCAAGGGTGTGCTGCCGCAAAACATCGTCGACGCCGCCCGCGATATCGTGGCCAACGTGCGTGCTAACGGCGATGCCGCGGTGCGCGATTACTGTCAGCGTTTTGATGGTGTTGAGCTGCAGAGCTTCCGTCTGCCGCAAGAGCAGATCGATGCCGCGCTCGAAGGCCTCGATCCCGCTTTTGTCGCGGCGCTCGAAAAGGCTGCACGTCAGATTCGCGAGTTCCACCAGCGCGAGGTCGAGCAGAGCTGGTTTACCACGCGCCCGGACGGCACGATGCTCGGCGTTAAGGTGACCCCGCTTGCTGCGGCCGGCATTTACGTGCCGGGCGGTCGTGCACAGTACCCTTCCACCGTGCTTATGAACGCCATTCCCGCCAAGGTGGCCGGCGTCAAACGCGTGGTCATGGTGACGCCGCCGCAAAAGGACGGCCTGATCAGCCCCTACACGCTCGCCGCGGCAAAGTTCGGCGGCGTGGACGAGATCTATATGGTGGGCGGCGCCCAGGCCGTGGCCGCGCTGGCGTACGGTACCGAGACCATTCCGCGTGTCGACAAGATTACCGGCCCGGGTAACGCCTTTGTCGCCGCTGCCAAGCAGATTGTCTCGGGTGATGTGGGTATCGACATGGTCGCTGGCCCGTCCGAGGTCTGCGTGCTGGCCGACGCCACGGCCAAGCCCATGGTGGTCGCGGCCGACCTGATGGCCCAGGCCGAGCATGATCCGTTGGCGGCCTGCTATCTGGTGACCTGCGACGAACAGTTTGCGCGCGAGGTTGAGGCGGGTATCGACATCCTGGTGGCACAGTCCCTGCGTGCCGAGATCACGCGCGCCTCGCTCGATAACGAGGGCACCATCGTGGTGGCTGCCGATATGGCCGCCGCCGTCGAGGCCGTGAACACCGTGGCGCCCGAGCACCTTGAGCTGCACTGCAAGGACGCGATGGGCCTGCTCGGCGGCATTCGCAACGCCGGCGCCATCTTTGTGGGTGCTTGGAGCTCCGAGCCGCTCGGCGATTATGTTGCCGGCCCCAACCACACGCTGCCGACCGGCGGCACGGCCATGTTCTCCAACCCGCTTTCGGTCGAAGAGTTCGTCAAGCGCTCGAGTGTCATTTGCTATACACCCGAGGGCCTGCTCTCCGACGCTCCCGCCACGCAGCGTCTAGCCGAGGCCGAGGGTCTGTGGGCACACGCGCTTTCCGCCGCGCTGCGCCGCCGCGTGTTGGAGCAAGGCGAGGATGCCGTGAGCGCCGAGTCGCTCGCTGCGGCCGACCTGACCAAGGTTGCCTGGCCGGGCGACGCCGTGGCGACAGTTACCGAGGGCGTGGACCTGGCGGCTGCAAGCGCGGATGGCGCCGGCGCGACTGGCAAGGAGGCCTAATATGGCCGAGCTCACGCCCCGTATGAAGGAGCTCGTCCAGCCCTACTTGGCCGGCATTGAGCCCTACGATCCCAACTTTACGCCCACACGCATCAACCTTTCGGCCAACGAGAACACTTATCCCGTGCCGGCTGGCGTGCGCGAGGCGGTCGACGCCGCCCTGGCCGCTACACCGCTCAACCGCTATCCCGATCCCATGTCCAACGATCTGCGCGACGAGCTGGCCGCTTGGCATGGTGTGGCGCGCGAGAATGTCTGCGTGGGTAACGGCGGTGACGAGCTGCTCTATAACTACCTGCTGGCGTTTGGCGGCGCTGGGCGAACCCTGCTCAACTGCCCGCCGTGCTTTAGCGAGTACGCGTTCTTTGCGTCGCTCTGCCAGACCGAGGTGCGCGACGTGTGGCGCGACCCCGCGACCTTTGAGCTCGACCAGGCAGCCGTGCTTGCGGCAGCGCCCGAGTGCAACCTGGCAATCGTGACCTCGCCCAATAACCCCACGGGCGACGTGGCGCCGCTCGACTTTATCGCGGCGCTGTGCGATGCGTGCCCCGGCATGGTGATGGTCGACGAGGCCTACGTTGAGTTTGCCGACGATTCGTTTGGCGCGGCCACCACGGCGCAGGGCCTTATCGCCGAGCATCCCAACCTGGTGATTTTACATACGCTGTCCAAGGCGTTTGGCGCTGCCGGCACGCGTCTGGGCTACGTGATCGCGGCGTCCGAGGTCATCGACGTGTTCGCGGCGATTCGCCAGATCTATTCGGTCAATGTGCTGAGTCAGGCCGCCGCGCTTGCCTGCTTGCGTGCCCGCGAATCGTACACGCCTGTGGTGGCACAGGTCGCAGCCGAGCGCGAGCGCGAGCTGTGCGCCCTGCGCGCGATGGCTGCCGAAGGCCTGCCCGTGGAGGTATGGCCGAGCGCGGCGAACTTTGTGCTCGTACGCACGCCGCATGCCACGCGCGTGCGTGAGCGTCTGCGCGACGAGTATTCGATTTTGGTGCGCGACTTTAGCTATGCGCCGGGGCTCGCGGACTGCCTACGCATCACCGTGGGTACCCCACAGGAAAACGACGAGGTGCTGGCTGCGTTGGCCGCGCTGGTGAAGGAGGAGATGTAGATGGGCCGTTATGTCGAGGTGACCCGCAAGACGGGGGAGACCGACATTGTCGTCAAGCTCGACCTGGACGGATGCGGCGTGTGCGATATCTCGACCGGCGTGCCGTTTTTCGACCACATGCTCAACGCCTTTGGCCGCCATGGCCTGTTCGATCTGACAGTGCACGCGGTGGGCGACGTGGAAGTCGACGCGCACCACACCGTCGAGGATACGGGCATTGTGCTGGGCGAGGCGTTCTGCCAGGCGATGGGCGACAAGGCGGGCATTACGCGCTTTGCCGACGCGGCGATCGCCATGGACGAGACGCTTGTGATGGCTGCTGTTGATATTTCGGGCCGCGGGCAGTCCTACTGCGAGCTGCCCGTGCCGACCGAGCGCGTGGGCACTTTTGATACCGAGCTGGCCGTCGAGTTTTTCTACGCCTTTGCGCGCGACGCCAAGCTCACGCTGCACGTGCGCGAGCTGGCGGGCGGCAATTCGCACCACATTATCGAGGCGGCCTTTAAGGCCGTGGGCCGCACGATGCGCCGCGCCTGCGAGCTCGATCCCCGCGTGCAAGGCATCCCCAGCACCAAGGGCTCGCTGTAACCGTCACAAGGGTAAAACCACCACGAAGGTGCCTGTCCCCTTTGTGGTGGTTTTGGATGATGAGAAGTGGAGGGGTCGCGTGGGCGAACCGAAGATCGTGGTGGTCGACTACCACAAGGGCAACTTGTCGAGCGTCGTGCGCGGGCTTGCGCGCGCCGGTGCTGCCGCCTGCACATCGGACGATCCGGAGCAGATCCGCAACGCCGACGGCTTGGTCATCCCGGGCGTGGGCGCGTTCTATGACGCGATCGCCTTTATGCGCGAGAGCGGCGAGACGGACGCGGTGCTCGACGCCGTTGCCGCCGGAACTCCGCTGCTCGGCATCTGCCTGGGCCTTCAGCTATTTTTTGAGCGCGGCAACGAGGGCGTGCCGGCGGACGAGGACGCGGTCGCGGACGGAAACGCTCCCGAGCAGGCTGGCGGTCCCTGGGTCGATGGCCTGGGTATTATGCGCGGCTCGTGCACGCGCCTGGAGTCGAGCCGCCTGAAGGTACCGCACGTGGGCTGGGACCAGGTGCACATGACGCCTGCCGGCGCGGCCGATCCGCTGCTCGCCGGTTTTGCCGAGGGCGCCAATATGTACTTCACCCACAGCTACGCGGTGGCCGGCGACGTCGATGCCACCGATGTGTTGGCGCGCACGCACTATACACGGAGTTTCCCGTGCATCGTGCGCCACGGCAATGTGTGGGGCTGCCAGTTCCATCCCGAGAAATCCTCCGCGCTGGGTCAGCGCATCCTTAAGAACTTCGTCAACATCGTCGAGGAGGTTGGCCGATGATCCTGTTTCCCGCAATCGATCTGATCGGCGGCAAGGTTGTACGCCTGGAGCGCGGCGACCGCAGCCGCTGCAAGGTATATTCCGACGACCCCGTGGCCGTTGCCCGCTCGTTTGCCGAGCAGGGCGCAAGCTGGGTGCATGTCGTCGACCTATCCGCTGCCTTTGGCGAGGACGAGGACACATGCGCTGCCAACTCGGCGGGGATTAAGGCCATCTGCGGCGTCGACGGTCTGTCCGTGGACGTGGGCGGCGGCGTTCGCTCACTCGCACGCATCGATGAGCTGGCCGGCTATGGTGCTCGCCGCATTGCGCTGGGCACCGTGCTGGTGACCGAGCCAGGTTTTGCCGAGGTGGCAGCCCAAGGCTTTGGCGAGCTGCTGGTCGCCGACATTGCCGCGCGCGACGGCCAGGTTAAGGTGAACGGCTGGCGCGACGGCGCGGGCGTGGTGCTCGACGATGCCGTGGCGCAGCTTACCGAGCTGGGCTTTAAGCATCTGGTGTATACCGACATCGCGCGCGATGGCATGCAGACGGGCATCGATGTGGCGGCGTATCGCCATGTGGCCGAGGTCGCGGGCTTTCCCGGCGTGGCTTCGGGCGGTATCTCGACGCTCGACGACATCCGCGCACTGGCCGCGGTGGACGAGGTCGCGATTGAAGGTGCCATTACCGGCCGTGCGCTCTACGAAGGCAACTTTACGCTGGCACAGGCGCTGGCCGCCGCCCGAGGGGAGGAGTAGCCCATGCTTACCAAGCGCGTAATTCCCTGCCTGGACGTCAAGGACGGCCGTGTGGTCAAGGGCGTCAACTTTGTGAGCTTGCGCGATGCCGGCGATCCGGTGGAGCTGGCCCGCGCCTACGACCGCGAGGGTGCGGACGAGGTCGTATTTTTGGACATTACCGCGACGAGCGATAACCGTGCGACGACTATCGAGATGGCGGCGCATGCGGCCGAGGAGCTGGCCATTCCCTATACCGTGGGCGGCGGCTTTCGCGACCTGGCGGGCATGCGCACCATGGTTGCCGCCGGTGCTGACAAGGTGTCGCTCAACTCTGCCGCCGTGCGCGATCCGTCGTTGATCAGCCAGGCCGCCGCGGCGTTTGGCAGCCAAGCCGTGGTCGTGGCGATCGATGCCAAGCGCGTGGGGCTGCCCGGGGAGCCGGGCGCCGATAAGTGGGAGGTCTTTACGGCGGGCGGCCGCAACGCTACGGGTATCGACGCAGTGGCGTGGGCCGAGGAGGCGGCTCGTCGTGGCGCCGGCGAAATCCTACTGACCAGCATGGACCGCGACGGCACCAAGGCCGGCTTCGATCTGGCGCTTACTCGCGCCGTGGCCCGCGCGGTGCCGATTCCCGTCATCGCGAGCGGTGGTGTGGGTACGCTCGAACATTTTGCCGAGGGTGTGATTGAGGGCGAGGCCGATGCCGTGCTGGCGGCGAGCGTCTTTCACTTTGGGACGTTCAGCATTCGCCAGGTGAAGGAGTATATGGCCTCTCAAGGTATTCCCGTGAGATTGGATTTTTAAATGGAGCAAGTGGCAACTGCGTCCGAGCTTAAATACGACGCCCGTGGGTTGATTCCTTGTGTGGTTCAGCAGTATGACACCGGCGAGGTGCTTATGGTTGCTTGGATGAACGAGGAATCGGTGGGGCTGACGCTCAAGACCGGTACCACGTGGTTTTGGAGCCGTAGCCGTCAGGAGCTCTGGAACAAGGGCGCGACGAGCGGCAATATGCAGGAGGTCAAGGAGCTCTGGGCCGACTGCGATAGCGATACGCTGCTGGTCAAGGTCGACTCGCCGGGTCCGGCCTGCCATACCGGCAACCGTACTTGCTTCTTTAAGAAACTCGCGTAGGGCGGGCGCTCGATTAGACGCTCGGCCACCAGAAAGGATTGAACTATGGGTGTGCGCACCGCAAACGTTCAGGATGGAAATATCGGAGAGACGCTGACAAGTCTGGCCGAGGTGATTCACGGTCGTCGTGATGCATCGCCGCAGGAGAGCTATACCGCGCGTCTGCTGACCGACGTCGAGGACGAGCTGCTCAAGAAGCTTGCCGAGGAGGCGAGCGAGGTGATCATGGCCTGCAAGGATAACGATCACGATCACATCCGCTACGAGGCTGGCGACCTGATCTACCACCTGCTCGTGACGCTCGAGCGCTACGGCATCACCCTCGACGAACTGGCCGGCGAACTCAACGCCCGCCGCCACTAGTCGTTTAAGAACGTTCCCAACGACTAGTCTTAGTCGAGGGGTGTGGATTCCCATTCGCCGGTGGGGTGGGGGATATCGTAGGTTCGGTAGCCGCAGTCGTAGGCGTGGGCCTGGGCCTCGCGGATGCTCCAGCAGATATCGCAGGCGCGGTGCGCGTCCGAGCCAAAGGTGATCGGCACTTCGGCATGGGCAAAGCAGCGCAAAAGACCGGTTGCGGGGTAGTAGTCGTCCAAGCCCTTACGCGGTGCGGCCGTCGAGACCTCAACGCGGCGGCCCGTATCGTGCGCGCACTCGGCCATCTGCTGCCAAAACGGTGCGGGGTCAAAGTCGGGCGCAAAGCCTTCCTTCGAAAAGCGCATGACCAGGTCGGGGTGAGCCATTACATCAAAGCTGAGCGGGCTCTCGCAGGCGCGGCACCAGTCGTCGACGTAGCGCTCCCACACGCCGCGTACCCCCAGGTTTTCCCAAACGTGCAGGTTGGTGTCGTCGTCGATCCAACCGCAAAGGGAATCGGGTGTATCGGGGCGAGCGACGTTTTCCGTTCCCGCCGTACCCGCGGCGCCGGCCATGATATCGCCTGGGTTGCCAATCCAATGCACACTGCCCAGGCGCACGACGGCGCCCCGGGACCAGCGCTCAACCAAAGGCTCGCAGCCCTCGTACCAATCGCATTCAAAGCCATAGATAAGCTCGAGCTCCGACGCGATCTGCGCGGCAAGCTTGCGGGCATCCTCAAAAGCCAGACGATGTGCCGGCAGGTCGCCCTCGACAACCTGCACCTCGCAGTTGGCATCCATGCTGGCGGGTAAGGTGAGGTGGTCGGTCGAGACCATGATCCGGCAGCCAGCGGCCGCGGCAGCGCGGACGTTTTCCTCAAACGAGGCATGTCCGTCCGAAAACGAGGTGTGGGTGTGGCAATCGACCAGCGGGCAAGCAGACATGGCAGCTCCTTTGCGTCAAGCGAATCCGCTTCATTGTAATGGCGCAGCTCTCAACACGCCGGACACGCCGGGGGTCGAAATCGATTGGAAAGGCTGCGCGACGCGCGGTGCGGCCTCGCTTGCGCTCTCAAAACATGTACATCAGCCTCCAAAAGCTGTAGAAAATGACATGTTTGGAGGCTGATGTACATGTTTGGATAGGGGCGAGGGCGGCGGCGGACGAAAGTCACGCCTGTGCCACGTCCGATGTGCTAGCGTTTGGATGAACAAAACGAGCCCGTGCGGAAAGGAGTCGGACCGTATGCCATGCGATAGCACATCCCCGCTGTCCTGCGAGACCGATGCACCCGAAACCATCGTCAAGTTGGAATGCGATATCGACGACGCATCGCCCGAGGTGCTCGCCTACGCTGCCGACCGCCTGCGCGAGGCGGGTGCGCGCGAGGTGCACTGGCTGCCCCTCTACTGCAAAAAAGGCCGCCCCGGTTGGCAGCTGCAGGTGATCTGCTCGCACGAGGATATCGAACGCCTGCAGACGATTATCTTTTTGGAAACCACGAGCAACGGCATTCGTCGCCAGGTCATGGAGCGCGTTTGCCTGCCACGCCGCTTTGAGCGCGTAACGACGCCATGGGGCGAGGTATCCGTCAAGGTGGCCACCCTACCCGACGGCAGTGAGCGCGCGGCGCCCGAGTACGAGGACTGCGCCCGCCTTGCCCGCGAGCACAATGTGCCGCTCCAACGCGTGATGCAGGCGGCCCAGAGCGCGGCACTGCGATTTGAGTAACGCGGCCGGCGGCACGCCACGCCCAGCTCCATCAACCCCACCCGAAAGGACCACCATGAAATACCTCATCGCTTCCGACATCCACGGCTCGGCATACTGGACCGAGCGCCTCTGCGCCGCCATTGAGTCCGAGCAGCCCGACCGCATCGTCCTGCTGGGCGACCTGCTTTATCACGGTCCGCGCAACGACCTGCCGCGCGACTATGCTCCCAAGCGCGTGATTCCGCTGCTCAACGCCCTAGCCGACCGCATCATCGCGGTGCGCGGCAACTGCGACGCCGAGGTCGACCAGATGGTCCTCGACTTCCCCGTCATGGCCGACTACGCCACGCTGTTCGACGAGACCGGCCGCGAGCTGTTCCTGACGCACGGCCATGTCTTTGGCGCCGGCATGCACAACAGCGTCGACCACGCGCCCGCGCTGCCCGAGGGCTCCGCGCTCGTCTACGGTCATACGCACATCAAGGTCAACGAGGAAAGTGCCGCGCACCCGGGCCTGTGGCTCTTCAACCCCGGCAGTGTGAGCATTCCCAAGGACGGCACGCACAGCTACGGCATCTACGAGGGCGGTGCGTTCCGCCACGTGATCCTGGAGGAGGAATAACCATGGCGCAGCACATGGCTCAGCAAAATGCCGAGGGCTCGCGCGATCTGTCCACGCTGATAGACGCGTCGGCCGAGCTGCAGCATCTGGTGCAGACCATCTGGCGTCTGCGTCAGCCCGATGGCTGCCCGTGGGATCGCGAACAGACACACCGCAGCATCGGCAAGAACATGATCGAGGAGGCCTACGAGGCACTCGACTGCATCGAGGCGGACGACGCGGTTCACCTACGCGAGGAGCTGGGCGACGTGCTCATGCAGGTCGTGCTGCATGCGCAGATCGCGGCGGATGCCGGCGAGTTTACGCTGGCCGACGTGGCGCGCGATATCGACGCCAAACTCATTCGCCGTCATCCGCACGTGTTTGGCGATGTGGATGCCGACAGCTCCGACGAGGTGCTCAAGATTTGGGACGAGGTCAAGCTTGCCGAGAAAGCCGCCAAGGACAAGGCCGTGGCGGCAGGCGAGGCTGCGCCCGAGGGCCTGCTCGACGGCGTGCCCACGCATCTGCCGGCGCTGATGCAGGCTCAGAAGGTGTCGCGCAAGGCGGCTGCCGTGGGCTTTGAGTGGGAGACGGTCCAGGATGTGTGGGACGAGGTTGCCGAGGAGCGTGCCGAGTTTGAGGCCGAGGCCCCTGGCTCGCCCGAGCGCGAAATGGAGTTTGGCGACCTGCTCTTTGCCTTGGTCAACGTTGCGCGCAAGGAGGGCATTGACGCCGAGAGCGCCCTTCGTGCCAGCACGGCAAAGTTCCGCCGTCGCTGGGCCGCGATGGAGCAGATGGCGGCCGATGCTCACGTGGATCTTGCCGAGCTTTCGACCCACGGCCTCAACGACCTGTGGGACGCAGCAAAGGCAGGGGAGTAAGACTGCGGGAACGACGGGCTGACACGCCTCATCGTTCCCGCTAAATTTTTCGAAAATCAAGTGTATCCCTCGGCTAACTTAGGGCATAATGCAAAAAGTGCGACATGGCTAACTTACGGAGACGCACCGATGGTGCACGGTCAGCCGGTCGCTTGCATCCACTACGTTTCCAAGTGAGAGGGAGACAACATGAGCGATATTTTGGACGTCTACGGTCGCGAGGTGCTCGACAGCCGCGGCAATCCCACCGTCGAGGTCGAGGTCGTGCTCGAGGACGGCAGCTTTGGCCGTGCAATGGTGCCTTCGGGTGCTTCGACCGGCGCCTTTGAGGCCTGCGAGCTGCGCGATGGCGACAAGGGCCGCTACCTGGGCAAGGGCGTTTCGCAGGCCGTCGAGCATGTCAACAACGAGTGCGCCAACGCCGTCGTGGGCCTCGATGCCTTCGATCAGCGTGCCGTTGACGCTGCACTGATTGCCGCCGACGGCACGCCCAACAAAACCAAGCTCGGCGCCAACGCCATTCTGGGCGTATCATTGGCCGTTGCCCGCGCTGCGGCAGAGTCGGCGGGCCTGTCGCTGTACCAGTATCTGGGCGGCGTTAACGCCCACCTGCTGCCCACGCCCATGATGAACATCCTCAACGGTGGCGTGCATGCCGACAACAACGTCGACTTCCAGGAGTTCATGATCATGCCGGTGGGCGCCCCGAGCTTTGCCGAGGGCCTGCGCTGGTGCGCCGAGGTCTACCACACCCTCAAGGGCGTGCTGCACGAGGCCGGCCTGGGCGGCGGCGTGGGCGACGAGGGCGGTTTTGCGCCCAACCTCAAGACCAATGCCGAGCCGTTCGAGTACATCACCAAGGCCGTGGAGAAGGCCGGCTTTAAGCCCGGCGTCGACTTCATGTACGCCATGGATCCGGCATCGACCGAGTTCTACAACGCCGAGACCGGCATGTACGAGCTCAAGGGCGAGGGCGTGGAGTACACGAGCGCCCAGATGGTCGATTACTGGGAGAAGCTCGTTGACACCTATCCCATCATCTCCATCGAGGACGGCATGGCCGAGGAGGACTGGGACGGCTGGGTCGAGCTTACCCGCCGCATTGGCAACAAGGTGCAGCTGGTGGGCGACGACCTGTTCGTCACCAACACCGAGCGCCTCAAGAAGGGCATCGAGCTGGGTGCCGCCAACGCGATCCTGGTCAAGGTCAACCAGATCGGCACGCTCACCGAGTCGCTCGAGGCCATCGAGACCGCCAAGGAGGCCGGTTACGCTTGCATCGTGAGCCACCGCTCCGGCGAGACCGAGGACTCCACGATCGCCGACCTGGTCGTGGGCGTCAACGCCGGCCAGATCAAGTCGGGCGCCCCGTGCCGCAGCGACCGTATCGCCAAGTACAACCAGCTCATCCGCATCGAGGACGAGCTCGAGGGCAGCGCGCGCTACGCCGGCAAGGCCGCGTTCTACAACATTCGCTAGGCACGCGGAGGTCGCGGGGGCGGGGAAGACTCGGATTTGCCTTGCTCCAGCCGGGCGCTGTTGAGCACCATTGGGCGCTGGGCCATATGACTCAGCGCCTTTTTTATGTCGAGCAAAGGCTGGCGAAGGCGGTGCGGGCGCTCGTGCTATAACTAGAATACTTAGCGCAAACAAACCTCAACCGCACAAGGCGCACATGGATCAGATTTACGACAACAGGTACTATTCCGCCGGTTCGCGTGAGCCGTCGCCTCGCCGTGCGCGCACGGTGCAGCTCGGTGGGTCCGCCTACGCCGGTGCCGACCGCTCCACGCAGCGCCCGACAAGTACCTCGCGCCCCAATGCTCAAGTGAATACTTCGGCAGATGGACCGGTGCGCCCGGCACGTTCGACACATGCGTCGCGTCCCTTGGCCCAGACGCACGACAGGTCGAGCAGGCCCTCGAGCCGTCTTTCGGGCTCGGACTTTATGCGCTACGCCAACGACAATGCGGTGGTCAAGGCGATCTATGACTTTACCCATGGTCCTCAGCGAGGGCTATTCATCGGCATTGTCGTTGCCCTGGTGCTCGTGAGCCTGTATTTCCCCGTGCGCGATCTGTACGTGGCAAAGCGTTCGAGCGATATCTTGGCCAAGCAGGTCGAGATTCGTCAGCAATACAATGATGAGCTTCAAAAAAGCGTCGACAAACTGCTCTCGGAGGAGGGCATTAAGGATGCGGCGTCCGAGGATCTGGGCCTGGTGATGCCCGGCGAGAAGAGGATTGAAGTGCAGGGCCTGGACGACGATTCGGATTCGTCTTCGAGCAAGAAGTCGTCGAACGCCAAGAAGGCCAGCGAAGTTGCCAAGGAAATCGAAGAAGTCGGTAAGGACGCCCCGTGGTACATCCAGGCGCTCGACATGCTGTTTGGGTTTAACGGTGTCGAGGGCCAGACGGTCGTGTCCAACGGCAAATAGCGCCCGGAGGGGAGCCCGCAATGGCAGATTGCAAACGATATAAGGTGGCGGCGATCGATCTGGGAACGGTGTCGTCGCGACTGGTGCTGGCGCAGGTCGAGGGCGGGGCGATCGTGGAATCGTCCAAGCATACCGAGATTACCGACCTGGGCGAGGGTGTGGACGCGACGGGTCGCTTTTGCGAGGCGGCGGTCGAGCGCGTGCTCGCTGCATGCCGCATGTTTGTGGACGAGGCGCGTGCCTTTGGGGCCGCGTGCATTTGCACCACATGCACGAGCGCCGCGCGCGATGCATCCAATGCCGCACTGCTGCTGGACGGTCTGCGTGAGCTGGGGCTCGAACCGCAGGTGATTCCGGGCGAGGTCGAGGCGCGCCTGACGTTTTTTGGCGTGGCGCACGACTTTGCCGGCGAGCGCATCATTGTTGCCGATTCGGGCGGCGGATCCACGGAGCTCGCGACGGGCGTCTATGCGCCGGAGCGTGGGGTCTTTGCGCTGGAGGGCACGCGTTCGCTGGACATCGGTTGTCGCCGTGTGACGGAGCGATTTTTCTCGGCACTGCCGCCCGCACGCGGCGAGCTTACTGCCGCTGCCGCGTGGGCGGGCGAGCAGTTCGCTGCCTATTTTGAGGGCCTGCCGAGCAATTTTGAGCGCGCCGAACGCTTGGTCGCAGTGGGCGGCACGGTGACTACGCTGGTGGCTCTGATCCACGAGCTGGAGCCGTACGATTCGAGCTTTGTGCACCTGCGCGAGCTTTCGATGGAGAAGATTTCGGCCGCTATCGAGCGCATGTCTGCGTTGGATGTTGCAGGCATTGCCGCGTTGCCGGGCGTGCAGCCCAAGCGCGCGGGCGTGATTCTGGCCGGCGCCGTGGTGATTCGCGAGCTCATGCGCGCCGGTGGCTACGATACGCTCACCGTAAGCGAGAACAGCCTCCTCGCCGGCATGGCCGCCACCATCAACGAGACTCTCGACGGCGCGACCCCCACCATCGGCTGGACCCCGAGCCTGAGTGCTCTTTAACCGTCTTCCTCTGAGTTGCGGTGAAATAGTTCCTAAATAAGCTGGTAAACGGTATAAACAGGATCTATTCCACCGCAACTTAGAGCCCCGCCGGCGTGTAAAAGAAACGAGCCCGCATCCCTGGGGGACGCGGGCTCGTAAAAACCAAATGGTAGGGGCGGTGGGACGTCTGCGTATTTGCTGCGCAAATACGCACCGGCTTCGGCCGCCTGTCGGCGCCCTCGCCGGCTCGCTGCGGACGCTGCGCGTCCGCTTGACGCTCGCCCCCTCGCGGGTTCGAGTCCCACCGGCATCTAAAAGAAGCGAGCCCGCATCCCTGGGGGACACGGGCCCGAAAGCTCCATATGGTAGGGGCGGTGGGACTCGAACCCACAATCCTTGCGGCGAGAGATTTTAAGTCTCCTGCGTATGCCAATTCCGCCACGCCCCCGTGAGACTAGAAGTCTAGCACAAGCCGTCCGTTACGCGTTGACGGCCATCGAGTGTTGGCCCGACTTCTCCAGGAACTCTTGGAACTTGGCTTCGTCGCCTTTGTTCTTGTACTGCAGGGCCAGCAGGTATTCCAGGCGGCAGCTCTTGACCTTGTCGTCACCGGCATCCTTGAGCATGCGCTCCAGCTCGGGAATGTCGTTGTGGCGCTTGAGGATCATCGTGTCGTACATCAGCTGACACTCGTGTGCAACCGCCTCGGCTTGACCGCCCTCAAAGCCCTTGATCTCGTGCAGAAGCTCCTTGGACTTTTTGCGGTCCTCCTGGCCAACGTAGTAGTTAAAGGCTTTGATCACCAGGTCGACGCGCTGCATCTTGGGCAGATTGAGCCCCAGCAGCAAATCGAACATCTCATCGGCGCGCTTATGGTCCTCGCGCAGCAGATAGGAGTTCAGGCGCAGGTAGTCGCGGTTGTAGCGCGGGTACAGCATGCTGGTGAGTTTGCCGTCGAGCAAACGATCGAACTCGTCCCACTGCTTGGCGGCCATAAGCTGCTGCAGGCGCTTGAACGTTGTGCGTTTTTTGACGCTAAAGAACACCGACACGGCGATGCAGATGATAACGACGGCGGTCCAGAGTGTGCGGGAATCGGGCATATTAGGGTCCTTAGTCGCTCATAAAGCGAGCGGTATGACAACACGTACTAGATGTATTATACGCAGCGCGCAAGCAAACTGGCATAAAAGCTCATCGAGGCCGAGTGCCATCGCTCGCTGCGGTACACTTACCTAAAGTAAACCATGAAGGGAGACATTACCTATGAAGAAGATCGTTTTGGCTTGCGGTGCTGGCGCTGCTACTTCCACGCTCGTTGCCCAGAAGGTCGCTACCCTGCTCGACGCCAACGGTTATGCCGACAAGTACGAGATCGTGCAGTGCGCCATCTCCGAGGCCAAGGATTACTGCGACGAGGGCGCTGACCTGCTGATCGCCACCACCGTTGCCCCCGAGGGCCTCACCTGTCCGTACGTGAGTGGCGTGCCCTTCATGACCGGCATGAACCGCGTTGCCGCCGAGAAGGCCGTTCTCGACGTCATGGCTCAGTAGACGCTGACTGCATGAGTGAGCAGAACGCCAACCCGGTAGAGCTCTTTGGTATGCGCGTTGCCCATGTGGGCATTAACGCCACCGACCCGGCAGACGCCCTGGAGATCGCGGAGCTGTTCTCGACGATGATGGGCCTGCCCGTCATCGAGACCCCGGTTTCGTACTTCAACGATTCGCTGGTCGAGATCATGAAGCAGAACGGTCGTGGCACCAAGGGCCACATCGGCTTTGCCGTTAACGACATTGATGCGGCCGAGAAGTGGTTTGCCGAGCGCGGGCTCGAGGTCAACGAAGAGTCGCGCGCGCTGCTGCCCGACGGTAGCACCAAGCTCGTGTACTTTAAGCGCGAGTTCGCCGGTTTCGCCGTGCATCTGTGCCGCGAGTAGCGCACAAGCTGCCATAGCTAGCAAAAAGGGATAGGGCCGTGTGGCCCTATCCCTTTATTCAAGACTTTAGTCCGCTGGCCGCGCAGCGGCCAGCTTTAAACCACCCGCTAC
>CABSYW010000041.1 GCA_902482035.1 uncultured Collinsella sp.
AGAGTTCGTCGGCAGCGTCAGATGTGTATAAGAGACAGTGCCGGGTCCTCGTCGGGGGTCTCAATCTGCTTGATCATGACCTCCTGGCCCTGCAGCAGGTATGTCTCGCCGCTACCGCAATGGGGACAGGTCTTGCCGTGCTCGACCGTCGCGTAGTCGCAGCCACACGCCTCGCAATGTGTCACGGCCTCGACGGACTCCACGATAAGCTCCGCGCCCTGCGCGATAGGCTTTTTATCTACTGCCCAGCGCCAAGCGTCGAGCAGCAAGTCGGGAACGACGCCCGAGACCTCGCCCAACAGCAACGTTACGTTCGAAACGCGACGCACGCCATGAGCGCGCGCTACATTCTCGACATCGCGAATGATGTGGTAAACGATCCCCAATTCATGCACTTTTTCTTCCGCCGTTCCCGTTATGGCTACTTACTTGCGACCGAACTTAATCTTGATGGCGCGCTTTAGAGCGTACTTGCCGAGGCTTGGGAGCTTTTGCTCGTATTTGACCATCGTGGAGCACTCGGGACGGTCGCGATCCAGATGGATGGCGTCGAACGCGCACTTGGTGGTGCACAGGCCGCAGCCGATGCACTTGTTGGGGTCGACGATCGAGGCGCCGCAGCCCAGGCAGCGGGCGGTCTCGGCGCGCACCTGCTCCTCGGTAAAGGTCTCAACATACTCGCTAAACGGTGCAGCCTTCTCGCGCTCGCGGTCCACGTGGGCAACCTCGCGGCTCGCGTTGTCGTAGCTTTCGATCACGACATCGTCGCGGTCGAGCGAGGTGTAGCGGCGCTGGTTGCGGCCGATGGTGAGCGTGGAGCCCGGCTGCACAAAGCGATGGATGGACACCGCGGCCTCGTGGCCGGCGGCGATGGCGTCGATGGCAAAGCTGGGGCCGGTGTAGACGTCGCCGCCCACAAAGATGTCTGGCTCGGCGGTCTGGTAGGTCTGGGGATCGGCAAGGGCACCCTGGCCGCGGCCGAGCTCCACTTTGGAGCCAGCCAGCAGGTCGCCCCACACAATGGACTGGCCAATCGACATGACGACACGGTCGGCATCGACACGGCGCAGGTCGTTCTCGTCGTACTCAGGCGCAAAACGGCCCTCGTCGTCAAAGACACGCGTGCAGCGCTTGAAGGTGATACCACACACACGACCGGCCTCGTCCAGGTGAACCTCCTTGGGGCCCCAGCCGCAACTGATGTGGGCGCCGTCCTCAACAGCCTCGCGACGCTCCTCCTCGCTAGCGGGCATCTGGGCCTCGCTCTCCAGGCAGAACATCTCAACGTGCTCGGAACCCAAACGGCAGGCGTTGCGCGCGACGTCGATAGCCACGTTGCCGCCGCCCACCACGATGGTGCGGCCGGGCAGCGCATCGATCTTGCCACTGTTGACCTCACGCAAAAAGTCAACGGCCACGGTCACGTCCTCGGCATCCTCACCCGGAATACCGGCGAGGCGGCCACCCTGGCAGCCGATGGCAACATAAAAGGCCTTAAAGCCCTGCTCACGCAGCTCGTCGAGCGTCACGTCGCGACCGACCTCCACGCCATAGCGGAACTCGGCACCCATCAGGCGAATGATCTCGACCTCGGCCTCGATAACATCCTTCTGCAGCTTAAAGCTGGGAATGCCATAGGTGAGCATGCCGCCCGGGCGCTCGTTCTTCTCGAACACGACGGGCTTGTAGCCCTTCTCGGCCAGATAGAAGGCACAGGACAGACCGGCCGGGCCGGCACCGATGATGGCGATCTTCTGATCGAAGCCGCCGGCACGCGTCGGGGTCACCACGGGTGGGACATAGCGGGTCGCGGCATCAAGATCGCGCTGGGCGATGAACTTCTTGACCTCGTCGATAGCCACGGCGGCGTCCACACGGCCGCGGGTGCAAGCATCCTCACAGCGGCGGTTGCACACGCGGCCGCAGATAGCGGGCAGCGGGTTCTCGCGCTTGATGAGCGCCAGCGCCTCGTCATAGCGGCCCTGTGCCGCAAGCTTCAGATAGCCCTGAACGGCAACGTGCGCGGGGCAAGCCGTCTTGCAGGGCGCGGTGCCGGACTCGTGCGTCTCGATACGGTTATCGTTGCGGTAGTTGGGCGACCACTTGGTGTGGTCCCACTTGGTGGCATCGGGCAGCTCCTGGCGCGGATACTCGGGCACCTGTCCGCCGGCCTTTTTGCTGCAGAGCTTCTGGCCGAGCTTGGCGGCGCCGGCCGGGCACACTTCAACGCAGCGACCGCAGGCCACACACTTGTCCTTCTCGACCTTGGCGACATAGGCCGAGCGCGAAAGATTGGGCGTGTTGAACAGCTGCGAGGTGCGCAGGGCGTAGCACACGTTGACGTTGCAGTTGCAGATGGCGAAGATCTTGTTCTCGCCGTCGATATTGGTGATCTGGTGCACAAAGCCGTTGTCCTCGGCCTGGCGCAAAATGTCGTAGACCTCCTCGCGCGTCACATAGTGGCCGCGGTCGGTCTCGACCACGTAGTCGGCCATATCGCCCACGGCAATGCACCAGTCGGCGGGGTCGTCGGCGCAACCCTCGCCCATCACGCGACGGCTCGCGCGGCAGCTGCAGGTGCTGGCGGCATACTTACCCTCGTATTTGTCGAGCCAATGCTCGATATGCTCGATCGGCACCGAGGTGCTCGCGGCGTCGATGGCCTTCTCGACTGGAATGACGTGCATGCCGATACCGGCGCCTCCGGGCGGCACCATCGGCGTGGCCTTGGACAGCGGTCCCTTGGACGCCTGCTCAAAGAACTTGGCGTAGACCGGGTGCTCTTCGAGCTGGCTCACGCGCATGTTGAGGAACTCGGCGGAACCCGGTACCAGCATGGGCAGCACCCACTGCTTGGCGCGCTCGGGATTTTCCCAGTTGTACTCGAGCAGACCCGTGTAGCTCATGTCGTCGAGCATCTTCTCGATCTGAGCCTCGGGCATGCCGGTGAGCTTGACCATCTCGGGCAGCGTGTAGGGACGGCGCATCTTCATCTTGCAAAGCACCTCGGCCTGCTCGTCGGTCGCGGCCTCGGCAAACGACCAGTACTCGTAGCCCAGCAGCTCGTCGCGATGCAGCAGTCGGTTGGTGCAATGCTCGCACAGCTTGACAATGGCCTCGCGCGGATGCTCCGGCAGCGGCGGCACGAACTCCGAACCGATATCGGGCTCGGTGTAGCTAATTCCCGGTCCGTTGAGAATCATGGTTGTCCCTTCTCTTGCCACAGCCCGGCGAGACCGCGGCGCCCCTCTTTTTTGCAGGCCGGGCATGCCCCCATGCCGTTCACCCGCCATTGTTGACATTGTGTCAAAAATAGTATTGACGAACCGTCAACAATATTCAAGACTGTTAGGCGAACGGTCAGGCAAAAGAGGATGAAAGGCGGCAAAACATGGGCAACAACGCAGCAGATACCTCTGTGGTCGATGCCGTCCCCGCATCCGATAGCGCGACAAAGCGCCTGACGGGAGACGAACGCCGTCGCGAGATCCTCGATGCCGTGCGCACCGTAAGCTCCGAGCTGGGCGTGTCCCATCTATCCGTCTCGGCCGTGACCAAGCGAGCCGGCTGCACGCGCTCGCTGTTCTACCACTACTTCGCCGACATGGACGCCGCCGTCACCGCCGTCATGGACGAGGCGATCGACGGTTTTATCGCCGAGCTCGAGCAGTGGAATGCCAGCCGCATCGTCGGTGATATCGAGGGTGCACTCGACACCGTCGCCCCGCTCTTCAAGCGCCTGGTCGTCAGCGGCCACGAGCTGCCGAGTACGCTCACCTCGAGCAGCGGCGCGCTCTACGGCGGCTTTTTGCACAACGTGGTCCAGCGCGTGGCGCAGTATATCTGCGACACCACCGTGGTGGATTTTGTCGCCCATCATGAGCTACGCATCGACCATGTCTACGAAACGTTCTACACCCTCATCATGGGGTTGTTGATGTATATCCGCACACACCCCGATGTGCCCGACGAGACGGTCAAGGAAATCATCGCCTCGACACTCCACATCGAGGGCTATACCGCCAAGTATCCGGAGCGCAAGCCCCAGAACTGACGACATTTGGCCAAACTGCCCGCGATCAGAAGAGGGGCCGCGGGCGTGTGAAAGGAGAGCAGCATGCTGTTCGATGTTTGGGGTAGCGATACCCTTATCCACTGGGCCGGCTGGGCCATGGTCTTTATTGGCCTGATCGTGCTCAACGAGGTCGGCCGCCGCACCAAGCTGGGCGCGGCAATCATCTTTGGCGTGGCTCCGCTGGCCATGACCATCTACTGCGTCGCCATCGCCGTGGGCGTTTCGCAGGGTGCCGAGTGGGCGCTCACCAACCCCACCCACGTGTACCAGAACAGCTGGTTCCACTACGCCAAGGTGTACGCGGCGCTGGCCGGTTGCTGGGGCTTCATTGCCATTAAGTACCAGTGGGGCAAGATCGGCAAGGCGCATTGGTTCCGCGCGTGGCCGTTTGTGATCGTCGCCATCAACATCTTGATCGCCGTCGTGTCCGACTTCGAGAGCGCCTATCACTTCTTTGTCCTGGGCGAGTCCACCTGGGTCACTTCCGAGGGTGCCACACAGCTTGCCGGCTGGAACAACGTGTTCAACGGCATCGCCGGTCTCATCAACATCTTCTGCATGACCGGTTGGTGGAGCGTCTACGCCTCCGAGGACAAGACCGACATGCTATGGCCCGACATGACCTGGGTCTACATCATCGCCTACGATATCTGGAACTTCTGCTACACCTACAACTGCCTGCCCACCCACTCCTGGTTCTGCGGTTTTGCGCTACTGCTGGCGCCCACCGTCGCCGCCTTTATCTGGAACAAGGGCGGCTGGATCCAGAACCGCGCCTTTACGCTTGCTATTTGGTGCATGTTTGCCCAGGTGTTCCCGTACTTCCAGGAGGAGTCCATCTTTGTGACCCACTCCACGCTCGACCCCGGCGCCGCTACCGCGGTCTCGATCGCCGCACTGGTCGCCAACGTCGCCGCGATCATCTACATCGCCTACCGTGCCAAGAAGCTCGGCCGCAATCCCTACAAGCAGGATGTCTTTGAGGGCACCAGCGATTGGGAGAAGGCTACCGCTCGCCGCGCCAAGGTTGATTACGCGCACGCCGAGTAACATGTTGGTCGCTGTTGGCGCTTGGGCATAGGCCCGCCCGCCAGGATTTTCAATCCAATGTCTCGCAGAGCCCCCGGAAAGCGTTTCGCTCGCTTTTCGGGGGCTTTTGTCGTTGCGTCTCTATTCATCTATTCAAAAACATGCGCATATATAAAATCGGATTTCAAATCATGCGGCGGCTCTATGGGGTCCCGTTTTTGGGTACAGTGTTGTCCCGATATTGAGCTTGGGGGATATATGAAAGATGAGACGATGGGCCAAGAGGATGCGGCCCAAGATGCAGAAGCGTGTGCCGAGGCCTTGGAGAGCCTAGACCGGATTTCGCTTGACGATGTTGCGTTTGACGATTCGAGCGTCGATGTGCAGGATGAGCCGGAAATCGAGGCACAGCCCGATGATCAGGATGCAAAAGACGATAGCGCGTCGCCCACCGAAGACGGGGCGGGGCACGAGGATTCCGAATGCGAGGCCGACGACCAGCCCGAATCCGACACGAGCGAGGAAACCATCTTGCTCGACAACTTGCCGGCCGAAGATTCGCTGACCCGCGAGCTCCCTGGCTTAGGCTCTGCGCCTGCCGTGGACGAGACCATCGCCATGGGCGATATTCCCCTACCGTCCGTTCCTTCGGCACGCGAAGCCGAGGTTCGTCATCGTAAGATGTCGCCCAAGCGCCGCAACCTGATGGTTGCCGGCGTTGTGGCCGTCGCGCTCGTCGCCGGCGGCGCAGGCTATGCTGCCTGGAACGGATATCAACAAGAGCAGGCTGCCGTGCTTGCCGCAAACGCCCATACCATGATGTCGGTGCAGATCGGCGTGCATGCCGCGGGCCTCGACTGCTCAACTGGCTCCAAGATTCCCGTGCAGGTGAGCGGACAGGATTCCGACGGTTCTTCCGTGAGCGAAACGCTCTACGTTGACGAGCATGGTCGCGGCATTAAGCTGCTGCCCGGCGATTACACGTTCTCCATCGCCGCCTCCCCCATCGCGGCCGACGGCACCATCTACACCGTCCCGACCACCAAGGCCCAGGTCACCATTAAGAGCGATGGGCAGGATTTGAGTACCCAGGCCACCTTTAAGCTCAAGGTGCCTTCGGCCGACACGGTGACCGACGACCAGATCGATGCCGCCGCCAAGTATGCCGAGGAAGGCGGGGTGAATTCCGCCGCGGTCGCAAAGGTACTCCAGCAGGCGGCAACCGCGCGACGAGACGCCGCAACCAACGCCGTGAGCTCCCGCAAGGCGCAGGCGGCCCGCGACGCCGATGCTCGACATAAGGCAACGGACCTGTATCAGCTCGATATTCCCGTTGAGTGGTACGGCAAAGTCGCGACTTGGCAAAACGGCAGCACGCTGTGCATCTATCTTGCCGGCGACACGAGCACGCCGCTTGTGACGCTTGTCACGGTGCGCGACGGCGAGAGCTTTACGCCCGATGAGGGCGACGCGGTTTTGGGTGCGGCAAACCTCGGCAACGGCTACACCGTCTACGCCAGCGGCCCCGTTTATCCGTATGTGGTGCCCCAGACCATCAACGGACGCACGCATGACCCCGTGTCGACCTACCCCATGGACACGGCCATTGAGCTTGTTGAGCTTACGACTGGCAACCGCTACACCTATAGTCAGATCAAGAACGTGCTGGTCGGTAAAGACGGCAACGCAGACGCCGCGACCAAACTCGAGACCGACTACCTCGCCCAGATTCTCCTGCCGAGCATCAAAGCCCAGGACTAGCCAGCCCGAAGACAGCCGCCCAACACCCACATCCCCAACGCAGTTGCGGTGAAATAGGGACTGTTTTTGCTGGTCAAACCGCAAAACAGTCCCTATTTCACCGCAACTTATTCGTGGCCTTTTGGGTGGTACTTAGCGCCAGGGGTCGGCTTCGAACAGCGGCTCGCGCTCGGGGCGGCGATCGCTGTAGGGATCGTAGCCGTCATCGTCCTCGTTCTCGGCGCGGATGTAGGGGTCGCGCGGCTTGGGCGCCGGTTTGGACGTGGGCCTGGGCGCCGGCGCGCTTGTCTTGATCTCGTCTTTCATCTGCATAGCTCCTTGCATCGCATCCGTTCAACATCATCGATTGTCGCATGAAAAAGGGTGGCGGACCCAATTGGATCCGCCACCCTTGGTGTTTAGAGACGACTGGAAGATTTAAGGCATGGGCCAAAATCTACTCGGCGTCGGGGACCTCGTAGGTGGCCGCCGGCGTGTTGTCGCACACGACGGTAAAGCCGCCGTCCTTGTCGGCATCGACCGTCACCTGATCGCCCTCGCGCACCGTGCCGTCGATGATGGCGGCGGCGATGGCGTCCACGACCTCGCGCTGGACCAGACGCTTGAGCGGACGGGCACCGAACACGGGGTCCAGGCCGCCCACGGCGAGCATCTGCTTGGCCGCCGGGGTGATGGCAAGCGTCATGCGCTCCTTGGCCAGGCGTGCGCGGACGTCGGCAAGCTGGATGTCGACGATCTTCTCGATCTGCGCCATGCCGAGCGGATGGAACACCACGATATCGTCGATACGGTTGAGGAACTCGGGGCGGAAGGTCTGAGCCATGGCGGCGTCGACCTGATGGCGCATCTCCTCCTCGTCCTTACCGGACAGATCGGCGATGGCTTTGGAGCCCACGTTGGACGTCATGATGATAATCGTGTTCTTGAAGGACACCTGGCGACCCTGGCCATCGGTCAGACGGCCGTCGTCGAGCACCTGCAACAGCACGTTAAAGACATCCGGATGAGCCTTCTCCATCTCGTCGAGCAAGATCACGGAGTACGGACGACGGCGCACGGCCTCGGTGAGCTGGCCGCCCTCGTCGTAACCCACGTATCCCGGGGGCGCACCGATCAGACGCTGGACGCTGAACTTCTCCATGTACTCGGACATGTCGATACGCACGAGTGCGCGCTCGTCGTCGAACAGGCACTCAGCAAGCGCCTTGGCGAGCTCGGTCTTGCCCACGCCGGTGGGGCCCAGGAAGAAGAAGCTGCCGATGGGCTTGTCCGGATCGGAGAGACCCGCACGGCTGCGGCGCACGGCCGCGGCAACGGCGGAGACGGCCTCGTCCTGACCGATGACGCGCTTATGCAGCTCACCCTCCAAGCCCTTCAGCTTGTCGAGCTCGCCCTGCATCATCTTGGACACAGGCACGCCGGTCCAGGCGCTCACGACCTCGGCGATCTCATCGGAGGTCACCTGTTCGTTGAGGCCCTCGCCGTCCTGCTGCTTTTGTGCCTCGAGCGCGGCCTCGGAATCCTGAATCTGCTGCTGCAGGCCCGGAATCACGGAGAAGCGCAGCTCGGACGCACGGCCCAGATCGCCGTTGCGCGTCGCGCGCTCCTCTTCGCTCTTGGCCTCGTCGAGCTGTCCTTTGAGCTCCTGCACGTGGTCGATGGCGTTCTTTTGGTTGAGCCAGCCAGCCTTTTGCACGTTGAGTTTTTCCTGGACCTCGGCAATCTCTTGGCGCAGGGCCTCCAGACGCTCCTTGGAGGCGTCGTCGGTCTCCTTCATGAGCGCCTGCTCCTCGATCTGCAGCTGGGTAAGCTGACGCGTGGTGGCGTCGATCTCGACCGGCATGCTGTCGAGCTCCATGCGCAGGCGGCTTGCGGCCTCATCGACCAGGTCGATGGCCTTGTCGGGCAGAAAGCGATCGGCGATGTAGCGATCGGAGAGGTCGGCGGCGGCCACGAGCGCGCTATCGGTGATATGCACGCCGTGGAAGATCTCGTACTTCTCCTTGAGGCCACGCAGGATCGAGATGGTGTCCTCGACGGTAGGCTCGGAGACCATCACAGTCTGGAAACGACGCGCGAGCGCCGCGTCCTTCTCGATGTACTTGCGGTATTCGTCGAGCGTAGTCGCGCCAATCGCGTGCAAGTCGCCACGGGCAAGCGCAGGCTTGAGGATGTTGCCGGCGTCCATGGAGCCCTCGGTTGCGCCCGCGCCCACGATGGTGTGGAGCTCATCGATGAACAGGATGACCTTGCCCTCGGACTTCTGTACCTCCTTGAGCACGGCCTTCAAGCGGTCCTCGAACTCGCCGCGGTACTTGGCGCCGGCGACCAGCGCGCTCATGTCGAGCTCGATGAGGTCGCGATCGCGCAGCGTGCTCGGCACGTCGCCGGCTACGATACGCTGGGCGATGCCCTCGACGATGGCCGTCTTGCCGACGCCCGGCTCACCGATGAGCACGGGGTTGTTCTTGGTACGACGGGACAGGACCTGGATGGTGCGGCGAATCTCATCGGTACGGCCGATGACCGGGTCGAGCTTGCCGGCGCGGGCGAGGTCGCAAATGTTGCGACCGTACTGCTCCAGCGCCTCAAACTGCGTCTTGTCCTCGGCGGACGTCACGCGGTCATCGCCGCGCAGCTCCTCGTAGACTTGCTCGATGCGCTCCTTGGTGACGCCTGCGTCGCGCAGAACGCGGCCGGCCTCGCCCTTGTCCTCGGCAAGTGCCATCAGCAGATGCTCGGTCACCACAAAGCTGTCGCCCATCTTGGTGGCCTTCTTCTCGGCCTTCTCGATGACGCGGACGAGCTCGTTGGACAGGCCCATCTGCTGGCCCTCGCCCGAAACCTTGGGCGCACGGTCGATAGCATCTTGTGTGGAGCGTGCGAGCTGAGCCGGGTCGGCACCGATGCGCTCGATGATCACGGAGATATTGCGCTCGCCGGCACCGAGCAGGGCAGACAGCAGGTGAATCGGTTCCACCGCGCCGGCCTGCGCGTCGGCAGCCGTGCTCATGGCGGTCTGCAACGCCTCACGCGACGTCATTGCTAGCTTATCGATTCTCATGGAATCACCTCTCTTGGGGCGGCCGCCCTACGGGGCGGCTTCACGTTGTTCGAGAAGTATTGTTGCCAGCTTTGTACGATCTTATACATAAATCTAAGTCTCTATATATAAGATTTTCTGAGTGATTGAGAGATAGGGGATAGAGATGTCGGCCCGCCGCCGCACAGGCGCGCTACCGTCTCAATCTGTAACACCTATCGACCGTTTCTGGCTCCAGATGTTACAAATCAAGACGAAATGGCCAGCGGCGCCCGTTTGTCTCAATCTGTAACATCTACTCGGCAAATAGGGCCCTATCTGTTACAGATTGAGACAAACAGAAGACACCCGAATCGAAAATCTAAATCTGTAACACCAGGCCCACTTTTAGCGGCCAAGATGTTACAGATCGAGACAAACCGAGAACTACTACAAAGGGGACGGGTACCTTTGTGGTGGTTGCAGTCTCTATTTACTTGCCGAACCCGTGCTTCCCGATTCGCCGCTCCAGGGCATCTCATCCTCGAAGAGCCATATACGGGCAGACCCACTATCGCGTGCAGTCTGCGGGTCGGGCAAGCAGGTCTGTTCATAGGCATCTTGGATACACTGACCCATAAAATCGTTGAGCTCGGCCTGGTCGCCCTCCATGACATAGGCTGCATCGCCGGCCATGATGTAAATACCCGGACCATCATTGCCCTCGTAACCCGGATCGTACGAGACATCACATAACTTTGCGCCGTTTGCAGTGTCCAGCTCGATGGAAGAGTGACATCCGCCAACCATGTCGTTCGCTTTTGCCCGATAGGACGCATATCCGTACCAACGCTTAAATGTTTTGCCCTTGAGTAGCTCGGACGCCCTATCGATCAGGCTTGTATCCGTGGTATAGCGCATGGCCCCAAGCTGAATACTCGGATAATTGCTAATACCCAGCACAGCCGGCTGCTCATCAAAATCAACGGTAATGGTCTCGGGCTTGTCGTCGCCGGTCAGAAGTTCGACAGATTGAGCCACAGGCTTGACCAACGGCTCCGTCACCGCAGCAGGTAGAAATGCCATACCGACAGCGCCCGCGCCAACCACAGCGATCACAAGCGCCAAGACAATCAATCCAATACGGGCAGAACGGCTCACGGCAAAACACCCCACAATGCAAACCTTCGCCACCTGCACTAATGATACCGCCAGCTAACACTATTACCAAAAGAAGCCGCGCGCTCCTCACCACCACAAAGGGGACAGGCACCTTTGTGGTGGTTTTCGACGCTAACGGTCGACCATCTCGCGCCATGAGATTAAACTTGAATTGTTCTCTGAACATATCCATTTCTGCCTATCCTCAACAGATCTTTGTCTCGAGGAGCGCATATGAAGCCGTCTCATTCCACCGGTCGCAACGTCATCGCCATTCTCGCCATACCCATCGTGATGCTCTTCCTTATCGTCATCACGCCCTTTTCTTTTGGTATCGCCTCGCCCTTCGATCTTTGCGGGATGATCGACGCCGGCTCGCGTGCCACCTCGCTCTCCTTTGTCTGCCGTGGCGTGTTCTACGAATATGCAATTCCCACCGGAAGTTGGCAGTCCAAGTTACCGTTGCTCGGCAAGGTCGACGGATGCTCCCCCTATTTCTGCCTTGAACCTCAGGCGCTAAACTATCTGATCGACGACCAGCCCCTCGACTCCATCACCCTCGCCTACGACTACGCACCAAACACCGATGAGCGCCACATGAACCAAGTCCTCGACAAGATGCTTGGACAGTGCGGGCTCACCGAGGAGGCCGGTCGAACCATCTATAGCAACCAGCAATTAAAGCGAACAGAACTCCGCCGTGTCGGAAAAATCAAAGGGCGAAACGGGGCTGCCTACTGGCAGGCCTGGGCAACACGCGACAAGAGCGAATTCGGGCACAGCACCTATACGGTCACCGTCTACACCAAAGATGGAATCAAAGACGATGTTGACGATTTCGCGTCATCCAAACTCGGCATCCCCAAAACAACCAAACCCGCCAACCCGGATGAAATTCTGTAGAGCCGCTCATTAACATACCGCTCAACGATCACAACAACATCGAGCTCGTTCCCCACCGCCACAAAGGTGCCTGTCCCCTTTGTGGCGGTTTTCGACAAAAAAGAAGCCGCCCCGATAACAGGAGCGGCTTCAAGCAAGTCTATTTTTAGCGTCCCTCAAGACCCAACGAGAACGTCGCGGTAGCCCCGGCCACACCTTTCCCTCGGGCGACCCTCGCGAAGCGCGTGAGCACGAGGGAAAGGTGTGTCCGGGGCGTACAGCAACGTTACTCGGCAGCGGCCTTGAACTTGTTGTAGTTGATCAGGCAGCCGGCCTTGACGATGGCGCGCTCCTCAGCCGTCATATCGGCAATGTAGAGCTCAATCTGCTCGACCGCACCGTCGGCACGCACCACATAGGCGGCGATGTCCTTCAGGTCGCCATCGAGCGCGGCACGGATACCCGGCACGAAGACGTAATCGCCCACCTCAAAGTTGGGCTCAGCCTCCATCTGGAAGGGCACCATGCCCCAGTTCATCACGTTGGAGCGATAGCGCTTGGTGGCGTACTCGTGGACGATGTTGCCCAAGCCGCCAATCACGCGCTGACAGCTCGCGGCCTGCTCGCGGGCAGAACCGTCACCGGGCTTCTTGGCATAGAGCATAGAGCCGTACTCGGTCGCCTTGGCATCGACCGCGACACCCGCGCCGGCCAGCGCCTCAAACACGCCGGCAAGTTCGGCATCGAGCGCCGCCAGGTCGCCCGCGGCCTCGCCGGCCACGCGACGCTTCTCCACGGCGTCGACCTCCTTGGAACGACCGACGTAGGCCGGATCGCGGCGGCTGAGCGTAAACTCGGCCAGACCCAGCGGGTTGGAGCGGAAGGAGCTCGTCTCGCCCGAGGGAATGAGCTCGTCGGTCGTGGTGACCGGGTCCATGATCTTGGAGCACACCTTGAGCAGGATGTCGTCGCCGAGCGGCTCCATCGCGGGCCACGGCTTGATGTTGGGGCCCTCGACCAGCTCGTCGGCAGGCTCAGCCTTACCAAAGCCCCAGTACACGCGCTTCTTGTACGGCGCGTCGTCAAAGGTGTACTCGCAGGCCTCGTCCCAAGTCTCCTCGGGCAGGTCGGTCGCCGGCGTCAGGACGCCGCCGTTGGCCGCCGTTGCCGCAATGGAGCGGGCGTCCATCAGGGCCACGGCGCTCAGCTGACCGTTGCCCGGCTTGGAACCCTCACGGTTGGGGAAGTTGCGCGTGGTGTGGCGGATCGAAAGGCCGTTGTTGGCAGGCGTGTCGCCGGCACCAAAGCACGGGCCGCAGAATGCCGTGCGCACGATCGCGCCGGCCTCCATAAGGTCGTAGATGTAGCCGCGGCGTGTAAGCTCGAGCGCCACGGGCTGGCTCGTGGGATAGACCGACAGCGAAAACTCGCCGCAGCCGGTGTTGGCGCCCTTAAGCACGCGGGCAGCCTGGACCACGGAGTCGTAGTTGCCGCCCGAGCAGCCGGCGATGACGCCCTGCTGCACGTGCAGCTTGCCGTCGATGATCTTGTCGAGCAGGCTAAAGTGCGTCTTGCCCTCGCCGATCTTGGCGGCCTCGAGTTCCACCTCGTGCAGGATGTCCTCGAGATTCTCGTTGAGCTCGTCAATCTCGAAGCCGTTTGAAGGATGGAACGGCAGCGCGATCATGGGCTTGATGCTCGACAGGTCGACCTCGACGCAGCCGTTGTAGTAGGCAACATCGGCGGGCTTGAGCTCGCGGTAGTCGTCGCCGCGGCCGTGCATGGTCAAAAACGCGTGTGTGTCCTCGTCGGTGGCCCAGATGCTCGACAGGCAGGTGGTCTCGGTGGTCATGACGTCGACGCCGTTGCGGTAGTCGGTCGTCATGCTCGCGATACCGGGGCCCACGAACTCCATAACCTTGTTCTTAACGTAACCCTTGGCAAAGACGGCGCGGATGATGGCGAGCGCCACATCGTGCGGGCCGACGCCGGGACGCGGGGCGCCCGTGAGGTAGATGGCGACAACGCCGGGATAGGCAACATCGTAGGTGTCACGCAGCAGCTGCTTTGCCAACTCGCCGCCGCCCTCGCCCACTGCCATGGTGCCCAGGGCGCCGTAGCGGGTGTGCGAGTCGGAGCCCAAGATCATCTTGCCGCAGCCGGCGAAGTTCTCACGCATAAAGGAGTGGATGACCGCAATATGGGGCGGAACGAAGATGCCGCCGTACTTCTTAGCAGCGGAAAGGCCAAAGACGTGGTCGTCCTCGTTGATGGTGCCGCCCACGGCGCACAGCGAGTTATGGCAGTTGGTGAGCACGTAGGGCAGCGGGAACTGCTCCATGCCCGAGGCACGCGCCGTTTGGATGATGCCGACAAAGGTGATGTCGTGGCTCGCCATGGCGTCGAAGCGAATCTTGAGCGCCTCGGGATCTCCGGACGTATTGTGTGCCTGGAGGATCGAATACGCGATGGTGCCACGCTTGGCATCCTCGGGCGTCTGCGTAATACCGCGCTCGGCAGCCTCGGCCTCAGGCACAACCTCGCTGCCGTTACGCAGGTAGATGCCGTCCTCGTACAGCTTGACCATACTGTCTCCCACTCTGCCCAAAAGATTTGGGCGCATAGCATACATTCGTTCAATATCGTGCCATAGAACGGTTGCGAGCGGGTTACGAATCTGCACGTTCACTTTATCTCGGTAAAGTAAAGGACGAGTCCCTCGCATCGCGCTCTCGACAAGGAGTATCCCAAAGTGCCGGCACAAAAGAAACGTCCCCAAGTGCCAGGTTTGCCAACGCCGATGTTTTGGAAACGACAGCGAGCGGGCCGCATTTGAGACAAGGTGACGTGAAACGAAAGGGCGCTGACCTTCTGGTCGCGCCCTTGAAGTTGAACGTCAGATTGTCCAAATGCGGCCCGCGCAGCGTCGGCTGGTCCGCCGTTCGTTAGAACGGCGGAACCAATAGGTTTGGTAAAACCGCGTAACTACAAATCCCCGCCGGCACCCAGCAGCTTGCGCATGACCTGTTCGGGGTTAACCGAGCCGTCGCGCGGGGCCAGGGCGGTGATCTTCTTCTGCATCTTGTACTCGTGCAGCTCGTCCTCGAGCTGGCGCACGCGGGCGCGAAGCTTCTCGTTCTCGCGCTCGCGCTCCTCGGCACGCTCCTTCATATCGAGAATACGCACCACGCCGGCAAGGTTGATGCCCTCGTCGGTCAGCTGGTTGATGAGCTCCAAGCGCTCGATATCGGCACGCGAATACAGACGCGTGTTGCCGCCCGAGCGCTGGGGGTTCACCAGGCCCTTGGACTCGTAGACGCGCAGAGTCTGCGGATGCATACCGGTCAGCTCGGCCGCCACGCTAATCATGTACAGCGGTTTGTTCCTATTGTCCTCGGCCATGCTACCTGACCCCTTTCCGTCTCGTTATCGTCCATCATAAGCCCGCGGGCGTGGGCGTGCGCCGCGACCGCCCTAGTACGTCGCCTTGTAACGGTTGACCTTCTCGCGGTAGTCGCGCGTGTCGGCCTCGCGCAGCTTGGTCATGGCATCGCGCTCGTCATCAGACAGGTTCGTGGGAACCTGCACCTTGATCTCGACAAGCAGCGCACCGGTGCGCCCGCGATGCTTAACGTCGGGCGCCCCCATTTCCTTAAAGCGGAACTTCTTGCCCGTCTGGGTACCCGCGGGCACCTTCAGACGAACCGTCGCACCGCCGGGCGTCGGCACGTCCACCGTGCAGCCGAGCGCCGCCTCATAGACCGAGACCGGTACCTCCATGGTCACGTCGGCACCTTTACGCTTAAACAGCGGATGCTCCTCCACGTGCGTGGTCACGACCAGGTCGCCGCGCTCGCCGCCGGCAACGCCATACTCGCCGCGACGCTTGTAGCGCAGCTTGCCACCGTCGACCGCGCCCGCAGGGACCGAGACCGTAATGGTCTGCTGCTCGCCCGTCGAGGGAATGCGGTAGGTGACCTTGTGTGTCACACCGCGAAACGCGTCCTCGGCCGTCACATCGACGGTCAGCGACAGGTCGCCGCCCTTGCGAGCGCGGCTGCGGCCAGCGCCGGCACCGGCAGCGCCCGCAGCCCCGGCAAAGCCCGAGCCCCAATCGCTGCCCCAGGCGCCGTTGCCGCTAAAGATGCTGTCAAAGATGTCGCCCCAGCCGCTGGCACCTGCGCCGGCACCGTAGCCGCCGCCATACGCGCCGCCTGCGCCCGGCATGCCGCCAAACATGAGCATCTGGTCGTACTCTTTGCGCTTCTTCTCGTCCGAAAGCGTCTCGTAGGCCTCGCTGATCTCCTTGAACTTGGCCTCGTCGCCGCCGGCATCGGGGTGATATTTTTGCGCGAGCTTGCGAAACGCGCTCTTGATCTCTTTGTCGGAGGCGCTCTTGGATACGCCCAGGATGTCATAGAAGGTTTTGCCTGCAGCCATCGTAGCTCCTCTCCTGTTTCATCCGCCGCCCAGCGGGCGGCGGCTCATGCTTTCATATGGCACTAGGCCAGAAAGGGCCCCGGGTGTTGCCCCGGGGCCCTTCTCAATTACTCCTCGGTGCTCTCGGCCGTATCGGCCGCAGCATCCTCGGGCGCCGCTTCGGGCTCCGGTGCGGGGCGTTTCTCGCCGCCGTAGGTCACCGTCACCATCGCGGAACGCAGGATACGATCCGCCATGCGGTAGCCCTTCTGGTACACGTCGTTGACGGTCTCGTCATACTGCGATGCGTCCTCGACGCGACCCACGGCCTGATGCTCGAGCGGATCGAACGCCTCGCCCTTGGGATCGATAGGCTCAACGCCCTCGTGCGCAAACACGTCGAGCAGCTTGGCATGTACCGCGTCAACGCCATCGACGAACAGCTTAAAGTCGTCGGAAAGCTCTTGACAGCGGGCATGGTCGATCGCGCGCTCGATATCGTCGATCACCGGCAACAGCGCGGTGACAAGCTTCTCGGTCGCGCGCTCGCGCTCAGCGATACGCTCATTGGCGGTGCGGCGACGGAAGTTCTCCCAGTCGGCCTGCAGACGGGCGGTACGCTCGGTGGCGTCCTTTGCCTTGTCCTCGGCGGCCTTCTGAGCCTCTGCCGCAGCATCGAGCTCGTTGCGCACGTCGGCAAGCTCTTTCTGAGCCTGCTCGAACTTGAGCTTAAAGTCGTTGTCGGCGGCTTCTTCACCGGCGCGGATAGCGGCTTCCACCATTTCGTCCTCGGTCATCGTCGCCTCCTTGTTGGAATCCTCTACCTGGTTCTCGGCAGCCTCGGCGGCCGGGGCCTCGTTGGCCTCGGTATCGTCGACGGCCTCTACGGGAATCTTCACGTCCTTCTCCTCAGAGTCAACGGGGGCGGCGCCAGCGGCGGCCGCCTCCGTGCGAGCTTTACGGGCGGACATGATTATTTGTCCTCGTCGTCCACAACCTCGTAGTCGGCGTCGACAACGTCATCGTCGGCAGGCTGGGCGCCAGCGGCACCGTCGGTCTGCTGCTGCGCGTCGGCGTAGACAACCTGGGCCAGCTCGTAGGCCACGGACTGCAGGGACTCGCCGGCGGCCTTGATGGCCTCGACGTCAGAGCCCTCGAGCGCCTTCTTGGCGTCGGCGATAGCGGCCTCGGCCTTGGACTTCACGTCGGCGGAAACCTTGTCGCCCAGCTCGTTGAGGGTCTGCTCGGTGGAGTAGCACAGGCTGTCGGTCTGGTTGCGGACCTCGACCTCTTCCTTCTGCTTCTTGTCCTCCTCGGCATGAGCCTCGGCGTCCTTGACCATACGATCGACTTCGTCGTCGGACAGAGCGGTGGAGCCGGAAATGGTGATCTGCTGCTCCTTGCCGGTGCCCTTGTCCTTAGCGGAAACCTTGACGATGCCGTTGGCGTCGATGTCGAAGGTGACCTCGATCTGCGGCACGCCGCGGCGGGCAGCCGGGATACCGGTCAGCTGGAACTTACCGAGCGACTTGTTGTCGCGGGCAAGCTCGCGCTCGCCCTGGAGCACGTTGATCTCGACGCTGGTCTGGTTGTCGGCAGCGGTGGAGTAGACCTCGGTCTTGGAGGTCGGGATCGTGGTGTTGCGGTCGATCATCTTGGTCATGATGCCGCCCATGGTCTCGACGCCCAGCGACAGCGGGGTAACGTCGAGCAGCAGGATGCCCTCGACGTCGCCGGTGAGCACGCCGCCCTGGACGGCAGCGCCGTCGGCAACGACCTCGTCGGGGTTCACGGACATGTTGGGCTGCTTGCCGGTCATGGTCTTGACCAGATCCTGGACAGCGGGCATACGGGTGGAGCCGCCGACGAGGATGACCTCAGTCAGATCGGAGAGCTTAAGCTTGGCGTCGCGCAGGGCGTTGGTGACAGGCTGCTTGCAGCGCTCGAGCAGGTCGCGGGTGATCTTCTCGAACTCGGCGCGGGTCAGCGTGTAGTTGAGGTGCAGCGGGCCGGACTGGTTCATGGTAATGAACGGCAGGTTAATGGTGGACTGCTGCGCCGCGGAGAGCTCCTTCTTTGCGTTCTCGGCAGCCTCCTTCAGACGCTGCAGGGCCATGGGGTCCTGACGCAGATCGACGCCGTTCTCCTGCTGGAACTTGTCGGCCATCCAGTCGATGACGCGCTGATCCCAGTCGTCGCCGCCCAGGTGGTTGTCGCCCGAGGTGGACAGAACCTCAAACACGCCGTCGGCGAGGTCGAGGATGGAGACGTCGAAGGTGCCACCGCCCAGGTCGAAGACCAGGATGCGCTGGTCGGTGCCCTGCTTGTCCAGGCCATAGGCAAGAGCAGCAGCGGTCGGCTCGTTGACGATACGCTTGACGTTGAGGCCGGCGATCTTGCCGGCGTCCTTGGTGGCCTGACGCTGGGCGTCGTTGAAGTAGGCCGGGACGGTGATGACGGCGTCGGTGACGGTCTCGCCCAGATACTTCTCGGCATCGGCCTTCATCTTCGCGAGCGTCATGGCGCTCACCTGCTCGGCGGTGTAATCCTTGCCCTCGATGTCGACGACGGCACGGCCGCCCTGGCCCTCCTTGACCTCATACGGCACGGTCTTGATCTCGGAGGTGCACTCGGAGTACTTGCGGCCCATGAAGCGCTTGATGGAGAACACGGTGTTCTTGGGGTTGGTGACAGCCTGGTTCTTAGCGGCCTTACCCACGACGCGGTCGCCGTCGGCGCGGAAGCCCACGACGGACGGGGTGGTGCGGTCGCCCTCGGCGTTCACGATAATGGTCGGAGAACCGCCCTCGAGGACGGCCATAGCGGAGTTAGTAGTACCAAGGTCGATACCAAGAATCTTACTCATTAGAAATTACCTCTCTCTTTTGCGTTCGCGCCGCCTCGACGGTCTGTCGCGCGGCGCTTCGGCTTGTCTTTCAGGATGTAGTGTATCCCCTTATGGGCCGGAATATACAAAATCTAAGTCAATTCATATAAGATTTCTTATCTCTGAGAGTTTAGGTTCTCAAATGCGCAGGTAGATACACTGTTTGAGTTCTCGGCAGATCTATTGAGATCTATGTAGAGATGGCTGAGGTTTGCGTCCGGGGGTGCCTGGGGGCCGTCTTGCGGAAAGTTCATCCCGGTTTGAGCGTGGATTCCGGGTCGCAGTTTCCTCTAGCGGGCCCAACCGGAAACTGCGACCCGGTTTTCGGCCAAATAACGGGATGCCCTTTCCGCAGGCGCGCTCAATCGCCCTATATTTCAAGTCACCTATAGCTAACATTTGCGCAGCTCAACGGCCTCACCTGCATGTTTTTTAGTAAGCCGTGGCATACTCGGCGAACGGTATGAAGATGCCGGTCAGAGGGTATTGCAAACGGTCGCTCCCGTGGTATGTTTTTGCCCGAATCAAACCGACGCGCATCGCCTGTAGCGTCGGTCAACAGAGAGGAAACTACCATGGCTCATCCCGTAATTGATGCCGACGAGTGCATCGCTTGTGGCGTTTGCGTCGACTCCTGCCCCGCTGGCGTTCTGGAGCTCCAGGACGTCGCCACCGTCGCTGACGAGGATTCCTGCGTCGCCTGTGGCGCTTGCCAGGACGCTTGCCCCGCCGGCGCGATCACCGAGATCGTCGAGGAGTAACAACTCCCCCACTTGCACACTCACAAGTACACCGTGCACAAAAAAGGAGGCCTCCGCATCGCCGCGGAGGCCTCCTTT
>CABSYW010000042.1 GCA_902482035.1 uncultured Collinsella sp.
CGTAGCGGGTGGTTTAAAGCTGGCCGCTGCGCGGCCAGCGGACTAAAGTCTTGAAACAAAAAAGACGGGGCTCGCAATGCGAACCCCGTCTTTAAAGAAATCTGGCGAGAAAGCCTGATTACTTGAGGGTGACAGCAGCGCCAGCAGCCTCGAGCTTCTCCTTGGCAGCCTCGGCGTCCTCCTTCTTGGCACCCTCGAGAACAGCCTTGGGAGCGCCCTCGACGACCTCCTTGGCCTCCTTCAGGCCAAGGTTGGTGAGCTCACGGACGGCCTTGATGACCTGGATCTTGTTGTCGCCGAAGCCCTCGAGCACGACGTCAAACTCGGTCTTCTCCTCGGCCTCAGCAGCGCCAGCAGCGGGAGCGGCGACAACAGCGGCAGGAGCAGCGGCGGAAACGCCGAAGGTGTCCTCGATAGCCTTGACGAGCTCGGAAGCCTCGAGAAGGGTCATTTCCTTAAGAGCATCGATGATCTCATCGGTGGTAAGCTTAGCCATTTCTAAGTCCTTTCGGTTTCCGTGCGGATGCACGGAGATCAGTTAAAACACGACGCGAATGCGCCAGGGGTGCGGCGTTGCCGCCGCGGGTGAAAACAGCGACTAGGCTGCCTTCTGCTCGGAGACCTGCTGGATCGAACGAGCGAGACCAGAGGAAACGCCGTTGACGCAGACAGCGATGTCGCGAGCGAAACCGGAGATGAGACCGGCGATCTGGCCGAGAAGCTGATCCTTGGTGGGCAGCTCGGCGATAGCCTTAACATCATCAGCGGAAACGGCCTTGCCGTCGGAGATACCGCCCTTGATCTCAAGGACGCCCTTGGACTTAGCGGAGAAGTCCTTAAGGGCCTTAGCGGCCTCGACCGGCTCGGACTCGTAGAACACATAAGCGACGGGGCCGGCGAGGATCTCGTCGAGCTCGGGCTGCTCCTGGTTCTTGAGAGCGATCTTGACCAGGTTGTTCTTGTAGACCTTCATCTCGGCGCCGCACTCGCGAAGCTGATGACGCAGCTCCTGAGCCTGCTTAACCGTCAGACCGTTGTAGTTGACGACGAACAGACCGGCGTTCTCGGCGATACGGGACTCGATCTCTGCAACCTTGTCGATTTTGTACTGCTGGGGCATGAATTACACCTCCTCGAATTCTTTCCGGGCACGGTCCGCCACAAGGACGTGACGGGGGCATGTCCAAAAAGAAAGCCCCCGCGCTGCATGAGCGACGGGGGCGAGAAGACATATCTACTCGACCACCTCGGCTGGCGGGATATCCCATTAAGCTCGCGAGCAATGCCCGTTTGCGCCGGCTGTCTCTGGCAGCGGATTCGTGCGTGAACCGAAAGTATTATGGCGGGGACCCCGGCGTCGGTCAACGGGAAACCGGGCTGCACACAATTCCACCATCCGGCCGCGCCGCCGAAGGCCAGGCGCGGCCTGCGGTGACTTTGGGGCAGCCCGGTTTCCCGTTGGCCGACGCCCCCACTCATAAGCCTTAAGTCGGTGGGCTGATATGTTGCGTCCCTGATGGCTACAAGGTTGAAATGAAGGTGGACAGGCGGCGGAGACCTTCGTCCAGGTCTTTGTCGGAAACGCAGTAGCTGAGGCGGATGTGGCCTTCGGTTCCGAAGCAGTCTCCCGGGACTAGGGCTACGTTTGCTTCTTTGATGGCTTTGATGCAGAAGTCTTCGCTGGTTAGGCCGAACTTTTTGATGCTCGGGAAAGTGTAGAAGGCTCCTGCGGGCTCTACTACGTCGAGGCCCATGGCGTTTAAGGCTTCGAGTACGCGCTCGCGGCGGGCTCGGTAGACTTTGAGCATGGGGGTTGGGTCGACGGTGAGGGCTCGGGCTGCGGCGTCCATCTCGAAGGAAACGGCGCTCGATACTAGGTATTGGTGGGCCTTTGCGATCTCGGCGATGACGGGCCCTGCCGCTGCGAGCCAGCCCAAGCGCCAGCCGGTCATGGCCCAGGGTTTGGAGAAGCTCTCGATAACCACTGTCTGCTCGCGTAGCTCCGAGTGGCGCTCGGCAAAGCGCTCGTAGCCATCCACATAGACTAGGCGGTTGTATACGTCGTCGCAGACCACGTAGATGCCCGCCTGCTCCGCCACGTGCGCCACGGCGCCGAGCGAAGCCGCGTTGAGGATACAGCCCGTAGGATTGTTGGGCGAGCAGATGACGATGGCCTTGGTCGCCGGCGTCACGCAAGTACGAAGTGCGTCCTCGTCAATCTGGAATTGCGCAGACTCCGTATCCAAAAAGACCGCTTTGGCGTGATTGGCCACGACAATGCTCTCGTACAGGCCAAAGGCCGGCGTGGGGATAATGACCTCGTCGCCTGGGTTGAGCATAGCCATGAATGTTGCCGACAGTGCCTCGGTCGCACCGTCGGTCAGGATGACCTCATCGGCGGAAAACGCCAGGCCCGCGTCATCCATATATTTGGACAGTGCATCACGCAGGGCGGGGCGACCGTTGTTGGGCGGATAGTGCGTGTCACCGCGGTCCAGTGCGGCGGTCACCTCGGCGCTAATCACATCGGGCGTGGGAAAATCGGGCTCGCCGAGCGCGAGCGCGATACACCCCGGATGCTGGGCGGCGAGCGCGTTGATCCGGCGGATACCGGAGGGCTTGAGCGTGGCAAGCGAGGTATTCATGGGCAGTCGCATGGCGTTCCTTTCGTAAGGGTTGCACTAGGATAGCGCGGCGGGGCGCCACCAGACGGTGTAACCTAAACGGAAACGAGCCGGAAAGGAGATGGCATGGAGACAATCGCGCGTGGCGACGTACCAAAAACGCTGCAAACCATTGCGTATATCAGTATTCCCAAGAGCGCCGATCTTGATTTTTTGCTCTGGGACCTGCAGGATGCCATCGCGGCCTATGCTCAGCTTTCCGGCACCGCACTCCCCCGCCCGGTTGACTTAAAGGCGAATAATGCCGACGGCGTTGCCGATGGCATCGTGCTGGCCATTGAAGATGTGGCTGACGATGAGACGTTGACTGCTATCGAGCAGGCGCTTGAGCGCTTTAGCAGTACGGGAACGCGTGTCTACGCCGTGATTCGAGCCGCACAACGGGGCGCTGAGCAGGCGCGTGGGGCCGCCGTTCGTCTGCACAAGGCATGCGAGCGCCATGGCCAATTGTGGTGTGGCGGCGTTGCCATCTGCGCCGGCAGCGGCATCGTAGCGCTTCGCCATTCCCCACGCATGGGCCTCTTGCGCCGACCATTTTCGGAAGCGATGGATAAGCTTGTGGGCGCTGTGCGCATGGGCTGCTCCGTCGAGCATGCACAGCGACTTGGCGGCGGCAATGCCGCCAACGTCGACGCCGACGGCATGGTTTGCGCCGAGCCAGCCGTGCCCGCGCCGATCTGGCGAGGCGTTCTGAAACGTCTGGGCGCCCACGCTCAAACAAAAATCTAAATTAAATAACAGCCCAGTCAACGGCTTCGTGCCAACGCTCGACAAGACGCTCCAGGCGCCAGGCGGCATTGGCAGGACTTGTCGAGGGCAGGACGACGGCGGGCAACCCCGTCCGATCTTGCAAGTAGCGTTTGTAGAGTCGCCCTGCCGTACCGCCGTTACAGACAACGACCTCGATCGACGCGGCATCGGTAATGCGCTCGATATGTGCCGGCACAACGTTGCGGATGCTCGCGTCGCTCGAGCCCTTAATGTCGCAGCTCTCAATTGCATCCCACAGGGCCACGCCGCCGTTCAGCAGCATGGCCCGCTTGGCGGCAATGGAGGCATCGAGCGTCGCGGGCTCACCGCTTGCCAAAGGATCGCCCTCGTTGGGCGGCACAGGCACACCGAGGCACGCGGCCATCACGCGCCAAAAGCGATTCTGAGGGTTGCCGTAATAAAAGGCATTGGCGCGCGAAAGCACCGAGGGTAACGACCCCAGCACCAAAACGCGCGAGTGCTGGTCGAACACAGGCTCAAACCCATGCTCAATATGTTGATAGCCCTCGTCAGATACGGCCATGGGCTAGGCTCTCAACAGATAGCGCACCTCGTAGGGTGCAAGCTCAAGGGTACCCGTCAGCTCGACCGTGGGCGCATCGTCGGCAAACAGGTCGACGAAGGACCCGTTGAGCTCGCCGGCGCCAAAGGTGTAAGGCTCACCCACGGCATTCACCGCCACGAGTACCGTCGCGCCGTCACCGGCGCGCTCGAACAGCAGCTGCTTGTTCTGGATCACCACGTTGCGATAGGCACCGTAGTTGAGAGCACGGGCAGCCGCGTCGTCGGCCGAGCGAAGGTGCGCAAGCTGCGTGATGAACGCCGTCAGCTCGTTGGGCGCAGGCCCATCGAGCGCAGGGCGCAGCGCCCAGTCGCCATCGGGGCCGCCCTTTTCGCCAGCAATTCCCCACTCGCTGCCATAGTAGACGCACGGGATGCCCGGCATGCCAAAGAGCATGCCATAGGCGGGACGCAGGCACGACTTGTCAGTGAGGACGCTTGCCAGTCGCGGCACGTCGTGGTTGTCGACAAACGACAGCAGGTGCTTGCCGCGGTAGATGCACCAGGGGTCGCCGCCAAACTGACGGTGCAGCGAGTGCGCAATCTCGAACATGTTGACCGAGTTAAAGCTGGAGTACAGGCCCTTGTAACACTCGTAGTTGGTGCAGGAGTCGAGCATCTCGTCGTTGACGATCTGGTTGTAGTCGCCGTGGAGCGTCTCGCCGATCAGCACGAAGTCGGGCTTGAGCTCACGGGCGAAGCTATGCAGACGACGCATGAAGTCGCGGTCGAGCATATAGGCAACGTCCAGGCGCAGGCCGTCGACGCCAAAGACCTCGGCCCAGCGGTGCACGGACTCTAGCAGGTAATCGACCACGGCAGGGTTTTGCAAGTTGAGCTTCACGAGCTCAAAATGGCCTTCCCAACCCTCGTACCAAAAGCCGTCGCCGTAGCAGGAGTCGCCATCAAAGCTAATGTGGAACCAGTCCTTGTACGGCGAGTCCCACTTACGCTCCTGCACATCGCGGAAGGCCCAAAAGCCGCGGCCGACGTGGTTGAAGACGGCGTCGAGCACCACGCGGATGCCGTGAGCATGCAGTGTGTCGCACACGGCGGCAAAGTCGGCGTCCCCACCCAGGCGACGGTCGATATGGCGCAGGCTGCGTGTATCGTAGCCGTGACTATCGGACTCGAGCGGCGGGTTGATGAGCACAGCGCCAACGCCGAGTTTTTGCAGGTAGTCGGCCCATTGGGCAATCTTCATGATAGGAGCATCGGGGTTGGGTTCGACATCGGCGGCCTGGGCGAGCTCATCCTCGGCAACGGGTGCGGCGCTTTCGCGCGGAGCCCCGCAAAAGCCCAGCGGATAGATCTGATAGAACGTCGTCTCGTATGCCCACATAACAGCCTCCCGGTAAGCTCAACACAACGACATCCATTGTATGCCCAGCTCGTATCCTCTTCCCCAAAATAAGTTGCGGTGGAATAGTTCCTGCCTGGACCTTCAGAGGCCTTAAACAGGAACTATTCCACCGCAACTGATGAGGGGACGTGATTAGGCGACGGGCTTGGCGCGGCGGATGGCCGGAAACAGCACGGTGATGGCGAGGATGACGCCCACGACGGCAATCGCCCCGCCCACAAAGCCGATCCAGGCGATACCGGGACCCGAAACCACGGCTCCGCCGATCGCGGTACCCGTGCCGATACCGAGGTTGAACAGGCCCGAGAAGATCGACATGGCGACGGCCGACGAATCTGCCGGCGTGTGCTTGATGAGCTCGGCCTGAAACGCCACGTTAAAGGCCGTGGCGCAGCAACCCCACAGTGCGCAGACGGCAAGCACTGTCACGAGCGACGATGCGGCCGTCCCCATGAGCAGCAGGGCCACCGGCACGCCGGAGAGCGTGATAGCAAGGAACGGAAAACGGTGCCCGTCGAACAGGCGGCTGAACAGCCAGCTGCCCACCAAGCCGGAACAGCCAAACGCCGTCAGCGTCATGGTGATGGCGCCCGCATCGACGTGCGCGACCTGCGCCAGGAAGGGCTCGATATAGCTGTAGCTTGCGTAATAGCCGGTCGCCATGAAGACCGTGACTGCGTAGAGCGCGATGAGGAGCGGGTTCTTGAGCAGCTCGGGCAGCTGTTTGACGGTAAAGCGCTCACCCGCCGGCATGGCCGGGAACACCGCTGCCTGGTAGACGACCGCGATGGCTGAGAGGCCCCCGACCACGGCAAACGTCATGCGCCAGCCCACGGCCAAGCCAATGGCGCGACCGAGAGGCAGGCCAAAGATCTGCGCGATGGACGAGCCCGTGGCGATCATGCTGATGGCGAGCGCGCCGTGGCGAGTGTCGACCAGGCGCGAGGCCATAATCGAGGCGACTGACCAGAACACGGCATGCGCGCAAGCGACCACCAGGCGCGCGCAGACCAGGATGGGATAGGTCGGCGCCACAGCGGACAGGAACTGACCGAGCGAGAACACGGCCAGCACGCCCAGCAGCATCCGCTTGAACTCGAAGCGCGAGGCAAACACCATGAGCGGCAACGACAGCAGCATGACGCCCCAGGCATAGACCGAGATCATGATGCCAGCTTGGGCCTCGGTGAGCGAAAACGATGCAGCGATGTCGGTCAGCAGGCCGATGGGCATGAACTCCGACGTGTTGAATACGAACGCGCAGCAGGTGAGCCCGATGAGCGGGAGCCACTGCCTGAGCGTGATGCCGTCTTGCTTTGTTTGAGCCATATAGGAAAACCTCTCCGATTATCTTGAGCGGTGGGCGATTATAGCAATGAGAAGTCTATAAAATGAGCAACAAAAGAATTCTTGGAAAACGATTGTTAACAGACGGCGCGCCAATTCTGCTTAGAAAGCAAGGTACGCAGGAACTCAATGTCGAAAACGCGGCTTCATCTTCGGGCTATCGCGCCTGCTCGGATACGCACAAGGACACCCCCATGAGCACGTCAATTTCGAGCCAACTCGCAACCGCACAATGAACTAGCAAAAGCAGCATATAAGCAAACGCCCCATAATAAAGTCCCTCATGCACAAGCGCCGTCACTGAAAGTGCCGACGGCAGCGCCGCACTCGAAACTACCCATCCAACAAGAACCTGGATAGCGCAACTTGCAACCAGGTTCCATGCCACCAGCAGCGTTGCGGGACGCGCGATTTCTCTCCAGGAGGAACGAAGCACCGTGACCGAACGCATGATGTAGCGTGGTGCAAACCGAATGCCTCGTAGTCCCCTCTGCTCCACGTCCGCATCTTCAATTAACACGAATACGAACGACGCGGAAAGAAGCGTCACGATTACTGCCACCACAAGCGAGCACAACACCCCGAGCTGACTGCTCGCAAGCGAGGCAAAGACTACAATTGCCGATAAAATCAAGTGAACCAAATAAATTAGCAGCGCCCCAGAAATCTGGAGGGGAACCGTCGAGGCCAAGAGATAAACCGGAGGGGTTCGAGCAGGTTGCACCGTCTCTTTGGACCGGTCGACGGCAAATAATGAAAAAGCCACATTCGATAGAAGCAGGTTTAAAAAGGCCGCGACCACAGTGCAAATAAGCGTAATGGACGGATTGATATAGGCGAGCTCAGTTGCAACGTTTGATACACCAATTTGAAGCGCGCTCATAACAAACAAGGGGATATATAACGCCATCGTGCAGCCACTCCGGCATTCCTTCGCCCGATCGCCCGATTCCAGAAAGACATTGAAGTTCTCTCGCAAGTTCACTCTATACCCGTTTTCTTACTAAGCAGGGCGAACGGGCGCCAATATAAACGCCGGTCCGCCCATCCATAATTTCTAGTTTTAACGTCCAGACTAGTCTGTCCAGCCGTCGATGTAGTCGCGGTTAAGCTCAAAGTACTGCGCGGCGATATCTTTCGCCAAGGAGTACGAATTAACGAGCGGGTGCATCGCGAGGCTCTCGACAATGTCGCGCTTCGATCGGTTAACGATGCCACGCGCCACGGTGCGCTCGTAGTACTTGACGCGACGAATCAATTCGAGGTTTCCCGCGGGCACAGAATCGGCTTCGACGCGATGCGGCACGCAGCCATCGGTGGAGATATCGCACGTTGACTCAATGACATCTGTATCGAGAAGGCCGGGGATGGCGCCATTGTTGGGGGTGCACAGGATCATCTGCTGCGTCTTGCCAGAGCGAGCAATATCCATGAAGCGGAGCGCGACACCTGCATATCCGCCAGCATCTTTGCCGTACACGTCAAACGTCCACGGCTTGTCGCGATGAATACCCGTCTCGGCCGCCATGTAGTTGTTTTCGCGCATTCCGTACCACTTCTCAAAGCACGCGAGGCCTTTTTCGAAGTCGTTCTCAATATCGATAGATGCAAGCTCGCTCGTCATTTCTCGATTAATTTCTTCGATTAGTTCGCCGCGCGTCTGGGGCGAAGAGAGAACGTTGGCAACGGCGCGCTCGCGATAGTAGAAATAGTATAGGTACTCATTTGGCACGCATCCGCGATTTAGGACGAGGTCCTTCTCGAAGAACCTAAGATCTGTATGAGCATATGCTCCGTCGTCGTGGATCAAGTCGGACATGATGTCCTCGCCGTCAACCGTCACATTGCGGAAGAACGAGAGGTGGTTGAGTCCATAGCACTCGCCCTGAACCGATGCGGGATCAACGCCTTTATACTCGGCAAACTGATGCAACATGCCCGAGGGGGCATCGCAAATGCCATAAGTAAAATCATAGCCCATATCGCGTAGGGCCTGAGATACGACGCCAGCGGGATTAGTAAAGTTAAACACCTTGACGTCCGGCTTTGCGTACTTCTTGATTAACTCGCAATACGAAGCAAGCGCAGGGACGGAGCGCATGGCAAAAGACACGCCGGCTGCGCCAGTCGTCTCTTGGCCAAGAACCCCATGCGAAAGAGCAATGCGCTCATCGCGAACGCGCATATGGTCCCCACCGACGCGAATCGTCGTGATCACGTAATCGGCGTCCTTAACGGCCTCGACTGCATCGCCCGTCAGTGAAAAATTAAGCGTGGGGCAAAGCATGCCCGAGACATGGGCGGCAAGGCCACCGTAGATGCGCAGCTTCTCGGGATCATTGTCCATAAACACAAGTTCGTCAATCCCAAGCGATGACGCCTGCTGGGCTATGCTCTTTGCCAAAAACATGGAGCGGACGCCACCGCCACCTATGACCGTAAGTTTCATATCGAAACCCCCAATTAGCACATTCAATATTGCATGGTTCGCCTGTGTTTGGATATTGTATCCAGCATGGAGGGCCGCTTCCCGCCCCGGTTGCAAGGCGGGAAAGGAATTCCCCAAGGAGTTATTATTTACGCAACGGAAGCGGCCACACACGTCCGGCGGGAAGGAAGCACCGATGGTTGATAAAAAGCAGATTTCCAAGCTCTACTCAGCCGCAAAGCTATCCGAAACCGAGCAAAGCGTACTCGAATACCTACTCAACAATATCGACACCCTCGATGATATTGGCATAAAACCCGTCGCCATGGCATGCTTTACCAGCATGACGACAGTCATCAGGCTTTCGAAAAAGCTCGGCTACCGTGGCTACCGCGAAATGATGTACGATCTCAAGCACCTTCAGCATGTCTCCCGCGAAATGAATCAATCACTCAAAGACAGTAGCGTCCACTTCGTATGTCACACCGGAGATGTAGACGTATTCATCGCCGCACTGCATCGCAACAGAATGATCGGAGTAAACGGAGAGGGCTTCTCACGCATCGTTGCGCAGTACATGGCGACTAAGCTCGTTGGACTTGGCTTTTTGGCCGTCATACAGGACTTCCTAGAAACCGATCAGTTTGTCGAATCCAACCGAAATACGCTCAGCTGCATGATGCTCATATCCAAATCGGGCCAGACAGAAGCCATCCTGGAAACCGCAAGGGCATGCCACGACGCGGGCATTACGACCCTCGCGTTTACCGGCAACGAAGACAGCGAGCTCGCCAAGACGGCAGACGCGATCTTTACGATACATGACGATCACCCAATGGATCTTAAGAACGTTAAGCCTAACTGCTTTACCGGAAGTTGTATTCTCGCATTCGAAGAACTATTGAGTATCTGCCTTGACAATCTAAAACAAGAAGGCCTGGCCCCCTAAATCATGCGATAGGAAGCCAAGCCCTGGAATTGCGCTATGCAATTGAAAGCCACTTGCGCGTTTTACTCGTCACCGAGAACTTCGTGCACCTCAGAAGCGACTTCGCCGACACGAGGACCGTAAATGACCTGGATTGCCTTGTCGCTCAGGCGGATAACGCCCATAGCTTCAAGATTCTTGGTGAACACCTCGTCGTCTGCAACCTTAGAACCATCCTTGACAATCACGCGAAGACGTGAGATGCAGTTGTCAAGATCATCAATGTTTTCAGCTCCACCAAGCGCTTCGACAATGCCAACAGCAAGCGCGCTGTCCTTGGTCGCACGGCCCTGGACTGCCTTCTCGGGAGTGCCATCAGACTCGCCCTTTGCCTCAGCGGCCTTTGCCTCGAACTCGGCTCTGCTGTTGATCAACTCAATATCGTCACCATCGTCTCGACCGGGCGTCTTGATATCGAACTTAGTAATAAAGAACCGGAAGAGGAAGAAAGCTGCCAGGAAAAAGGCGGGGAGCAGGATAAGGTACGGAAGCAGATTAAGCTTCTCGGGGCGGAATAAGAATGGGATCAGGTCCTTGATATTTCCCTGGTACACCGAAACGCCCATTGCCTCCGAGAGAACTTCACCCAGTCCGGAAAGCGGAGCGTAAACGCCAAAGTAGAGCCAGGGGGCGGCAAACAGGAACGTAAAGAGAATAGGCTCCGTAACGCCAAAGAAAACAGTCGAAATCACTGTGGGGATTAAAAGACCAGCAACCTTCTTGCGGTTCTGGGGCTTGGCACAAGACCACATAGCAAGGGCGATGCCCGGGAACAACGCGTAATCGTTAATGCCATAGCCAGCCATGAAGGCCCTAACCAAGAGCTTGTCACTGCTGGGAGAAGCGAGCTGTGCAAGCTGAATGGCGCTATTGCCCACCACGCGCGTTCCATCGACGACCATGGAGCCGCCAAGCTCAGTCCAATACATGGGCGTCTCGAGCAGCGGATGCAAGCCAAACGGCACAAGGCTCTCGAGCACCCAGCGATAGACAAACGTACCGACCAGACCGGAGCCTTTCACGAACGTCGCAATACCCGAGAAGCATCCACCGATGACGGGCCAGACGAAGTACATGATGCCGCCCAGGATGCCACCGGCGACCAGCGATACAATGGGGACGGTTCGACTGCCCGCAAAAAACGCCAGCGCCGTTGGAAGCTTGGTCTTGTAAAAACGGCCGGTGATCCAGGCGACCAGGCAGCCCACGATAATGCCGCCAAAGACACCAGAGCTGTAGCCAAAAAAGCCGAGCGAGGTAGTGTAGAGTGCGGACTGCTCACTCGCCTGAATGGACGTAAGGCCGACCTTCTGAAGAGCTTCCACCGTTGTATTGTCGGCAGCCAAGCCAGCTGCTCCAAGCAGAATCTCAACCGTCTTGAGCATGGTGAGATAGCAGACAAGGGCAGAAAAGGCAGCCCAGCCCTTCTCTTTGCGAGACAAGGAGAAGGCGCAGCCGACGGCAAACAAAACACCGAGGTTTCCAATGATTACCTCGCCGAGACCCTTAAATACCGAGAAGAACGTAAAGAGCGGCGAAGCGGCATACCAGTCCCAATTAACGCCAAGGGACACAAGGGTCAGTTCGGTCGTAAAAACGCTACCGATACCCAAAAAGAGACCGGAAATGGCAATGAGCGTAATCGGAACGAGCATTGCCTTTCCGAACGATTGGAATTTTTCTTTCATCAATTCCCTCCTCAATGAGCCTCTACAAACGACTATTGCACCCCACGTCCCCACACAGGCGAAACGGAAGATATGTTCGGCAATAGACACAAAGTGATTGTAGAAAGGGGCACAAAAAATGTGCATCGGCATCGCGTAATGCGGTTAAATCGACCGACGATTGCAAGTATTTACGAATCCGTAAACGGCAGCAAATAGGCAGCGAACGGCAACCTGCAGCGTAGGATAGTCCCCGCAGGCCGACAATTACCGGTATTTTGGCTCATATTTGTTGAATTGTTGCTCGCCCAAAAGCACGGAGCATCAACGCGCCCCTAAGCCAACCCCAGCAATATGCCCGCCGAATGCACGACAAACGCCACGATCCAGGCAACGGCGACCTGAAACGCGAATACGGCCACGGCATAGCGCGCGCCCAACTCGCTCTTGACGGCGCCGATTGCCGCCACACAAGGCGGGTACAGCAACGTAAAGACCAAGAACACGTAGGCGGTAAACGGCGAAAACATGGTCGACAGCGCCGCGGGCGACGTTGCGCCCAAAAGCACCGTGAGCGTCGAGATGACGCTCTCCTTGGCAATGAGCCCCGTGACGAGCGCCGTCGAGGCGCGCCAGTCGCCAAAGCCGAGCGGGGCCAACACCGGCGCGATGATGCTACCCAGACCGGCAAGCAGGCTTTGCGACTGGTCGGCGACCACGTTAAAGCGGATGTCGAACGTCTGAAGGAACCAGATGACCACGGTCGCGGCAAAGATAATGGTAAAGGCCTTGGTGATGAAGTCCTTAGCCTTATCCCATGCCAGCATCACCGTTGTCTTGACGCTCGGCAGGCGGTAATTGGGAAGCTCCATGATAAACGGCACCGGGTCGCCCTTAAATGCCGTGCGGTTGAGCACCAAAGCCGCGATGCAGCCGACCACGATACCGATCAGATAGAGCGAGACCATGGCGGGGACCGTCGCCTGCGGGAAAAACGCCCCGCACAGCAAGCCGTAAACCGGCAACTTGGCTGAACAGCTCATAAACGGCGTGAGCATGACCGTCATCTTGCGGTCGTGCTCGGATGGGAGCGTACGGGTCGACATGATAGCCGGCACGGTGCAGCCAAAACCGACGAGCATGGGCACGAAGCTGCGGCCCGACAGGCCAAAGCGACGCAACACCTTATCCATGACAAAGGCCACGCGTGCCATGTAGCCGGAGTCTTCCAGAATGGAGAGGAACAAAAAGAGCACAACGATAATCGGCAGGAAGGTCAGCACGCTGCCCACGCCCGTAAGCACGCCGTCGACAGCCAGCGAGCGCACCACGTCGTTGGTACCGAACGCCTTGAGGCCCGCATCGGCCGAGGCGATGATGGCAGCGATACCGTCCTCCATGAGTCCCTGCAACGCCGCGCCAATCACGCCAAACGTCAGCCAAAAGACGAGGCCCATAATCACCAGGAACGCCGGAATGGCTGTGTAACGACCTGTCAGGATGCGGTCAATCTTGACGGAGCGCACGTGCTCGCGGCTCTCGTGCGGCTTGACGACGCAACGCCCGCAAACGTCGCCGATAAAGCTAAAACGCATATCGGCCAGCGCAGATAGGCGGTCGGTGCCGGCCTCGCCCTCCATCTGGGTAATGATGTGCTCGATAGCGTCGAGCTCATTGCGATCCAGGTGAAGCGCCTCGGTTACCAGCTCATCGCCCTCGACCAGCTTGGTCGCCGCAAAGCGCACCGGGATGTGCGCCGTCACGGCATGGTCCTCGATCAGGTTAGCAATACCGTGGATGCAGCGATGCAGCGCACCGCCGTCCGGACCGTCGGGCGCGCAAAAGTCCAGGCGACCAGGGCGCTCGCGGAACCGCGCCACGTGCAGGGCGTGGTCCACCAGCTCGCCGATGCCCTCGTTGCGGGCAGCGCTAATGGGGACAACGGGCACGCCCAACAGGCTCTCGAGCAAGTTGACGTCTACGGCGCCGCCGTTGGCGGTCACCTCGTCCATCATGTTGAGCGCGATGACCATAGGACGGTCAAGCTCCATGAGCTGCAGTGTCAGGTACAGGTTACGCTCGATGTTGGTGGCGTCGATGATGTCGATGATGGCGTCCGGGCGCTCGTCAAGGATGAACTGACGGCTCACGACCTCTTCGCCTGTGTACGGCGACAGGGAGTAAATGCCAGGCAGGTCGGTAACGCTCGCCTCGGGATGATTACGGATGGTGCCATCTTTGCGGTCGACCGTCACGCCGGGAAAGTTACCGACGTGCTGGTTGGAGCCCGTCAGCTGGTTGAATAACGTGGTCTTGCCGCAGTTTTGGTTGCCGGCGAGGGCAAAGTGCAGCGGCACGCCCTCGGGCACGGCCGTCTTTGCCGCACGGGGCGAATACGTCCCCTCACCCAGAGCCGGATGCTCCGTCGTGCCGATTGCGGCGTTAGCGCGCGGGCCGGTATCGGTGTCGTGAATACCCACGAGCTCGATGCGAGCGGCATCGTCCTTGCGCAGTGTCAACTCGTAGCCACGCAGGCGGATCTCGAGCGGGTCACCCATGGGGGCGTACTTCATCATGGTGACTTCGGTGCCCGGCGTTAGGCCCATGTCCAAAATATGCTGTCGGAGTGCCTGATCGTCCGATGCCACCGATGCGACAACGGCGTCCTTTCCAATCTCGAGTGTATCGAGCTTCACGTCCGTGTTCCTCCCCCGGCGCCCACAGGGCGTTGTATTTATGTTCACCATGGCTAACCGTTTGCCATGGCTAACCAATTTTAAGCTTACATGATAGCGTGAACACACAATGACGTTCAATCAGCAGATTGGCGCAATGGGGACAGGCAGGAGAGTTCAGGGCCATAGTTTCCCGATGAGGCCTCTCGGGGAAACTACATCCCAGAATTCTGGCTCGAAACGGGATATGGTTTCCCAAACAGGCCTCTTACGGAAAATGCATCCCGGAATCCCCACTCGAAACGGGACGCACTTTCTCAGTCGAGGCCCTATGGGAAACCGTGTCCCACCTTGAAGGGGGAACTGGGATGCAGTTTCCGGACGGGACATCAAAAACAAAGTTGCGGTGGAATAGTTCCTGGATGGGCTGGTTGATGCCCCAGATCGGAACTATTTCACCGCAAGTTATTGAAGGGTTGGGATGCCCGTCCCTTACAGATGGCGCTCCAGGAAGCGGAAGGCTAGGCGAATCCAAGGGCGGACCGCCACCTGCTTGTCCTCGTTGTCGACCGCGGTGTTGGCGTTGCCGAGCGAAAGGCCGTGACCACCCTGGTCGAAGACGTGCATCTCGCATGCAACGCCCTCCTCGGCCATGCGCTGCGCAAACGGGTAGACCTGCGCGATCGGCGCCGTCTTGTCGTCGGACACGCCCCACACAAAGGTCGGTGGCATCTGACGCGAAACATGCGTGGTGGGGCAGATGTCGGCCAGATGCTCGTCAGTTGCCTCGCCGCCCGTCACCATCGACAGGTAGTCGTTGAGCAAATCGCGTCCCGTCTTGCCGCCCGTCTTGGGCACGCGCAAGTCAATGCGCGGATCGCGCGTCTGCATGTCGCGCACATAGGCAAAGTCGAGCAATGGATAGCCCAGCACCACGGCATCGGGACGAATGTCGTCCGGACGCGCCCCGGCAAGTGCCGCAAAGGGGCCGGTCTTCCACTGTGTTGCCAGCGAGGCGCAAATCATGCCGCCAGCAGAAAAGCCCACGACGCACACGCGCTTAGGATCGACATGCCACTCGTCGGCGTTGGCGCGCACCGTGGCGACCATCTTGGCAAGATCTGCCTGGGGGTGCGGAAAGCTCACGTCACCCGTAGAACTCGTGACATAGTTGAGCACAAAGGCCTGGTAGCCGCGATCCAAAAATGCAAACGCCACCGGGTCCTGCTCGTGCGGAGCGATATGCGTAAACCCGCCTCCGCCGCAGATGATCACCGCGGGGCGGCGGCCATTCGGTTTATCGGGCAGCGGCTCGGCACCCAAATACGTAAACGTCGCCGGATAATCCTCGGTCGGCTCCTCGCCCCACAGCGCATGGTTCTCGACAATCATATGTGCTCCCTTCGCGCAAATTATGCGCCCTTGTTTTTCGCCTTCAAGCGTACCCCACTTGAACCCGTGGCGCAGAAACACTCCGGCAATAAGTTTCCCTTCAACTGATATATCACATAATCCCAGTTCAGAGGTATCGTTGAGCAGCGTAGAATAGGGGCGTTGACCAAGCCGCGAAACACATGTGAAACGTTTCCGGCAAACCAAACGCGCGATATGCGCCTATTTAAGTTGGAGGCAACTATGGGTCTGCTCGATTCGCTTAAGT
>CABSYW010000043.1 GCA_902482035.1 uncultured Collinsella sp.
CCGTCGATCGACTTGAAGAAGGGGGAGGCCTCGCGGCCTCCCCCTTTTTTGCGTTTACGGGGCGTAAATGACTCAATTACACGAGACGATCTTATCGTTTTTGGTATTGAGCCCTTATTTAAAGAAGATAAATCGAATAACAAGGGCAACTGCTATGGCCACAATGATCAAAAGCAGGATTGTCAGTCGATGCTGCTTGCGTCGTTTACTTGATGAAACGAAGATTGATTTTCCCTGTTTTGGCGTTTCGAGATAGCGAGCCGAATGCGTCAAGGTTTGCTTGGGTCGTGGACCTCTTTGTTGATGAGCGGCGGATGCTTTCAGTGGCTCCTCACTAGCTGTGCTGTTTTTAGATAATGGTGCGTCTTTCAGATATACAGGGTCTCCCGAGGCGACGCCCATATGTTTACGTCCCGTTTGGGCATCCTCGAGCGTTTGATATCGATTTCTCGTCACATATTCGGGCTCCGGATCATTAATGGGCTCTTGCGAGATGTGGGGGCGATGGAACCGTGGCGGCTGCGTAGAAGTATCTTCGCCCTGCGTCGGCATAAACATATTGTTCTGGTTTTGGTCGTCCATGATGCCCTTTAGCTCGTTACCAACAACGTGTACGCGCTCATTGTAAGCCCCCTGTTATTTGTAGCTGCGAACATACTTGTTATTTAAGCTCTGGTTCAAAGAACCTTAACCTTATTAAAACCTGAGTCATACACACTTAGATATGCTTATAGTACTGGACTCAAAAAACTTTATAGTCGATGTATATATAAGCACTGTGTGGGCATATATAAGAGCGTCAAAAGAAGTCCCAGTCACCTAGAAGATGGCTCGGCAGTCCTAAAAGGAGTGGTAAACATGGCAAGCATGGTTCCTTATCGTTCGGTTTTTGGCGTTCGTCCTTCTGCTAGCTCGTTGTTCGATCTGTTTGATGATATGACCGACCTTGCAAACAACTCGATTGCTTCCAAGGCGTTCCCCGTTGACGTTGAGGATAAGGGCGATGGCTATGAGGTCAAGGCTTATCTGACCGGCGTCGCCAAGGACGATATCGATGTCGAGCTTAACGAGGGCCGTCTGTCCATTAGCGTGAATGTCGAGGAAGACGAGGAGAACGAGGGCAAGAACTTCCTGCAGAAGGAGTTCAGCTCGTACAGCGCGACGCGTGGCGTGTATCTTAAGGACGCTTCGAGCGAGGGCCTCTCGGCTAAGTACGCTGACGGCATCCTGACCGTTACGGTTCCCAAGATCGTCGAGAAGAAGAACGTTACGAAGATCTCCATCGAATAACTTCGTTGGTGTTCTTCGCTATTATAAGACAACAAAAGGGGCTGGGAAGCGATTCCCGGCCCCTTTTGCTGTTTAGGACAGTCTATTGAATGGTTGCTGGCCGATACTGGCTTGCGGGGCGTATCGAGAGTTTTCGCGATCCTTGGAGAAGGGTGGCGGAGCTGCCGAGCTCGTCATCCAGGGTTGCGGCTAGAGCTTTGGCATAGCTTTTGACGGTAAGGCTCGGACGATTGTTGTCTTGGCTGATATGCATGGCAATGAGCTGTTCGGTGCGATCGGTAACAAGTTCGCGCGCGGCTTCGGCGGCTTGGCCATTGGAGAGGTGTCCCCTTGCAGACAGGATGCGCTCCTGAAGAAAGCGGGGATATTCTCCCTCGCGCAGCATGGTCACATCGTGGTTGCTTTCGAGTGCGAGGACTCGACAATCTTTGAGGGCGTTCATGGCTTGGCTCGATAGCTCTCCGGTGTCGGTGGCAAAGCCGATGGAATCATCGAGGGTGTCGAATCGATAACCGACTGGATTGATGACATCGTGTGATGTTGAGTAGGTTTGCACGTGGATGCCGGCAATGGATAGGGTGTCACCGGGATCGAATTCCTCGACAGGCAGATGCGAAAGATTTTCTTTGCTCGAAAGAGTCCCCCTGCTGGCAAAGAGGGGGCCGTGCCAGTGCTTGCACCAGACATCGAGGCCCTTGATGTGATCGCTATGCTCATGAGTAATGAGAAGAGCCGAGACGTTGTCTGTCGAGAGCCCCAGTTCTGCCATGCGCTTTAATGTCTCGCGGCGAGACAGTCCGTCATCGACCATAATGAGCCCCTGCGGGCCCTCGATGAGTGCGCAGTTGCCTTTAGAGCCACTGCCGAGGATATGAAGGTGCAGACGAGACATAAGATTCCAAAGGATACAATGGGTGCGGACGAATAGAGGAGGAAGCAAATGCCTACGGTATCTCAGCATTATGGACACCATGCCGTGCCTGGGGCAGTCGATGAGACCCGGACGAGGCAGCAGGCTGCTCCTGTCGTGCTCATGGTATCAGGCGGCGCGGACTCGACGGCACTGCTTCTTATGGCGTGCACATCAAAGCTGGATATCCAAGACGGACGCGGTGTTGCCCCCATTGCTCGCGAGCGCCTGCATGTGCTGCATGTAAACCATCATCTGCGCGGCAAGGCGTCCGATGGTGACGAGGCCTTTGTGCGTGAGCTCTGCGCGAAATATGGTTTACCGCTGTGCGTGGAGCACGCTTATTTTGATGGGGAGTCGGGCAATATTGAGGCCGCGGCCCGCGAGGTGCGCTATGCCGCGGCGCGGAGGTATGTTCGCGAGCTCTGCGCCCAGACGGGGGCACCGCGAACGGCGGCTCGTATCTGCACCGCGCACACGTCTTCGGATCGCGCGGAAACGTTTTTGATGAACGCGATTAAGGGTTCGGGGCCCGCTGGCCTATCGAGCATTCCTCGCCGGAGGAATATCGTGGTGCGTCCCTTGCTCGACCTAACTCATGGCGAGCTCGTGGGCTATCTACAGGTACATGGTCAGCCGTGGCGTGAAGACGAGAGCAATGAGGATATCTCGTATCTGCGAAACTACGTGCGCCATCGAGTAATGCCAGTGGTGGCGCAGCGCAACGCGAGCGTCTGCAAGACGATTGGCGCCGCCTGCGAGATCTTAGGCGATGAGGACGCGTTTTTGTCTCAGCTGTCGGCACGGGCGTTTCGAAGCTGTTTGCGCAAAGAGGCAGCGGGCGCGCTGGTGCTCGATGCCAGGCGCCTTGCTGCGGCCGAGATGGTAATCGCGCGGCGCATCGTGCGACTGGCGATTAAGCGCATCGATCCGGACGCTCGTCCAGAGATGCGACATGTGGAGCGAGTCCTTTCCTGCGTTGCCGAGGGTGCCGGCTCGGTCACGCTTCCGGCGGGGATTGACGCACGCATTGAGTTTGGCATGCTGGCGTTTAAGGCGCCGGCGGCTCGCGAGGGCCTGGTCGCGGACTGGGTTACCGTACCCGGTCGTTTGCCGTTGGGCGGGGGACGCATGCTGGTCACAGAACCGATGGCTGTTGAGCCGGGATGCGATATCGTGCGCCGCGCCCGTGAGCTTGCGGCTGCCGGGGAAGTGACAGCTTTGGTAGACGCGGCTGCCCTGGGTTTTGCCGACAGCGATAGTGAGCGGATCCTGGCGGGCTCGCGTGGCGAGATCCCTGCCGAGGCGCGATTGGCGCGCCTGTGGGTGGACGGTCCCGCGCCGGGAGACGTGATGTGCCCGTTAGGGATGAGTGGCCGAAGCAAGAAAGTATCCGATTTGCTAGGTGAGGCTCGCATTCCCGTTTCCGAGCGTGCCGGCGTGCCCATGGTGAGGACGGCGCCGGGGGGTGCCGTGGTGTGGGTCGCCGGAGTTCGCGCGGACGAGCGTTTTAAGTGCACGGCCGCAACGCGCGTGGCATATCTGCTCCGCGTGGTCGATGCGGAATAGCGTCCCACGCCTGCTATTCTGTGCGACGTTGACGGTATTCCCGCGCTGATGGCGCACGGGCTGGTAAATTTACCCCGTGCGCTGCTAGAATGTGTAGTTCGCGTCCATACGGCGGTGTGTGGGCGATAAGCACAAGAAAGGGTTGTCATGGCTTCTCAACATCCGGATATCGAGAAGGTTCTGTTCACGCAGGAGGATATCGACGGTATCGTCTCTCGCCTGGGCGAGGAGATTACGCGCGACTACGCGGGTAAGGATCTGGTGCTGATTGCGGTCCTGCGCGGCGCCGTGGTCTTTATGGGCGACCTGATGCGTAAGATCGAGCTGCCGACCAACATCGATTTCATGGCTGTTTCGAGCTACGGCGACGGTGTGAAGTCCTCGGGTATCGTGCGTATCATTAAGGACCTGGATATCGACATCCGCGGTCGCGACGTGCTGATCGTCGAGGACATTCTGGACTCGGGCCTGACGCTCAAGTATCTGATGAAGAACCTCGAGAGCCGCAAGCCCGCTTCTCTGGAGGTCGCCGCCTTCCTGTGGAAGGACGTTGAGGACCGCGTCTCGGCCATCACGCCCAAGTATGTTGGAACCCATTGCCCCGATGCCTTTGTGGTGGGCTACGGCCTCGACTATGCCGAGCGCTATCGCAACCTTCCGTATCTGGGCATTTTGAAACCGGAGGTTTATTCGTAAGATGCCCGACGACCGTAACGACAACAATTCCCAGACTCCCCGGGACCCAAAGATCCCGGGGATGCCCGGAGGCAAGAAGCCCACGCGTACGGGCTGGCTGTATTTTCTTTTGGCTTGCGCGCTTCTGGGCTATGCCTTCTTTAATATGGGCTCCGGCTTTGCCAGCTCCAGCAATACCGTTAAGCTCGCGACGAGCGAGATGGTGAGCGCCATCAAGCAGGATCGCGTCGAAGATCTGACCTATACGGTTCAAGACGGAAGCGTGACGGGTCATTACTGGAAGACGAAGAAGGACAAGGGCGATACGAGCGAGCTCAAGAGCTTCTCTTCGACCTATGTCGGCTCCGATTCGCTTGCCGAGCTCATGGCGGAGCACCCCGATACCAAGTACATCGTTAACACCAACGATCCCGATTTTTGGGGCGACTTGGCGATGAGTGTGCTTCCGACGATCGCCCTTATCGCCATCATGTTCTACTTTATGCGCCAGATGATGGGCGCCAACAACAGGAACATGCAGTTTGGCAAGACCAACGCCAAGACCAACGAGGCCACACGCCCCAAGGTCAAGTTTGAAGACGTTGCCGGCGTGGACGAGGCAGTCGAGGAGCTCGAGGAGATCCGTGACTTTTTGAGCGATCCGGATCGCTATCGCAAGCTGGGCGCCAAGATCCCGCGTGGCGTGTTGCTGGTTGGCCCTCCGGGCACCGGTAAAACGCTGCTGGCCAAGGCCGTTGCCGGCGAGGCGGGCGTGCCGTTCTTTAGCATCTCGGGTTCCGACTTTGTCGAGATGTTCGTAGGTGTCGGCGCCAGCCGTGTGCGTGACCTCTTTAAGGAGGCCAAGTCCCAGGCCCCGTCGATCATCTTCATCGATGAGATCGATGCCGTGGGACGTCAGCGCGGAGCTGGCTTGGGCGGCGGTCACGACGAGCGCGAGCAGACGCTCAACCAGCTGCTGGTCGAGATGGACGGTTTTGAGGAGAGCGAGTCGGTCATCCTGATCGCCGCCACCAACCGCCCCGACATTCTGGATCCGGCGCTGCTGCGTCCCGGCCGTTTTGACCGTCAGGTTACGGTCGACCGTCCGGATGTGAAGGGCCGCGAGCAGATCTTGCGCGTGCATGCCGAGAACAAGCCGATGGACGAGGACGTTAAGTTTGAGAAGCTCGCCCAGATGACCGTTGGCTTTACTGGTGCCGATTTGGCGAACCTGCTCAACGAGTCTGCGCTGCTGGCCGCTCGCCGTCATCGTTCCGTGATCTCGATGGACGAGGTCGAGGAGTCGATGGAGCGCGTGATTGCCGGACCGCAACGCAAGGGTCGCGTGATGACCGAGGCCGAGCGCACCACGATTGCCTACCACGAGAGCGGTCACGCTTTGGTGGGCCACATCCTGGAGCACTCCGATCCGGTCCACAAGATTTCGATCGTCAGCCGCGGTCAGGCTCTGGGCTACACGCTGCAGCTTCCGCAGGAGGACCACTTCCTCAAGACCAAGAACGAGATGCTTGACGAGCTCGCCGTGTTCTTGGGCGGTCGCGTTGCCGAGGAGCTCATGTGCGATGATATTACGTCGGGCGCGAGCAACGATCTGGAGCGCGCAACCAAGATGGCGCGCGAGATGGTCACGCGCCTGGGCATGAGCGAGGAGCTGGGCACGCAAGTGTTTGGCGAGGCGCAACATCAGGTGTTCCTTGGTCGCGATTACGCCGATCACCAGGATTACTCCGAGGAGACGGCGCGCCGCATTGATATCGAGGTTCAGCGCATTATGCGTGAGGCCCATCGTCGTGCGGTCGAGATCCTGGACGCCCGTCGCGATCAGCTCGATCTGATGGCGAAGGTGCTGCTTGAGCGCGAGACCGTCGAAGGCGACGCCGTGAACGCCCTGCTCGACAACGAGTGGGAGGCCTACCTTGAGCGCGAGGACGATATCCTGGCGGCCAAGGAGGAGCGCAATGCCAAGGCGGCCGGCATGCCGACCAAGAAGCGCGCGCCTCGTATGAGCGAGGAGGAGCTGGCGGCTGATGCCGCGGCCTTTGCGCAGGCGGCCATGCAGGAGGATGCCGAAGCCGCATCCGATGGTGCTGACGATGACCATGCCGTCAATGCCGGTGCCGACACCGACGCCGACAAATAGTCCTTGTAATAAAAGCCTCCGCGGGGAAACTTGTGGAGGCTTTTTCTTTTGAGCGATATGGGGCCGTCTGTTGATTGGGGACAGACTTAAATGAGCGTTTTCACGCATTTAAGTCTGTCCCCAATCAACATTGCTGCGGCGCTTTGCCCGACTAAAGCGTACAATAGCGCCTATGCGAAAGGGGAACAGATGATCAACGAAACGATGTATGCTCGCGGTGCGGAAAGCTCCATCATCCGTGAGATTTTTAGCTATGGCCTTGAGCGCAAGGCGCAGATCGGTGCGGAAAACGTATTCGATTTTTCGCTGGGCAATCCGAGCGTTCCGGCGCCCGCTGCTGTGGCTGAGTCGATTAAGAAGGCCCTGGAGCTGCCGAGCGACCAGCTGCACGGCTACACGCCCGCACCGGGCCTGCCGCAATGTCGTGCCGCTGTGGCCGAATCGCTCAACCGCCGCTTTGGCACGAGCTATGAGGGCAAAGACGTATTTATGACGGTGGGTGCCGCGGCTTCGCTCACCTGCACGCTCAACGCCGTTACGAACCCGGGCGACGAGGTTATTGTTATCGCCCCGTACTTTCCGGAGTATCGCGTTTGGATTGAGAAGGCCGGCTGTACGTGTGTTGAGGCGCTCGCCGATGAAGATACGTTCCAGCTGAGCGTGGACAACGTGCTCAAGGCGATCAGCGATAAGACGGCGGCCGTCATCATTGACTCTCCCAACAATCCGACCGGTGCCGTATATACATGCGACACGCTGACGCGACTGGCCAATGTTCTGCACGAGGCCAACGCTCAGCGCGATCCCGAGAATCCGATTATGCTCATCTCGGATGAGCCGTACCGCGAGATTGTGTACGGTGCCGAGGTGCCTTGGGTGCCCTCGATCTACGAGCACACCATCGTGTGCTACTCGTATTCCAAGTCGCTGTCGCTGCCGGGTGAGCGCGTGGGGTGGATCTTGGTTCCCAACACCAATCCGCAGGCTGCCCGTCTGGTGCCGGCTGTTGCGGGCGCTGCCCGTACGCTGGGTTTTGTATGCGCACCGGCACTCTTCCAGCGCGTGATCATCGATTGCATCGATGAGCCGAGTGATGTCGGGGCCTATGCCCGCAACCGCACGGCGCTCACCGATGCTTTGACGGACTACGGCTATACCTATGTTGAGCCGGACGGTGCTTTCTACCTGTGGGTGAAGGCACTCGAGCCCGATGCGAATGCGTTTTGCGAGCGCGCAAAAAAGTATGAGTTGCTTGCGGTTCCCTCGGACAGCTTTGGTATGCCGGGTTGGTTCCGCCTGGGCTATTGCGTGAGCTACGAAACGATTGTCAATTCGCTACCCGCTTGGAAACAGTTGGCGGACGAGTATCGTTAAAAGTAAAGCGCTCTGCCTACAATGTTTTACGTGAAACGGGGTTTGGTGTTAAGCCGGACCCCGTTGTCATGGACGTTGTGTCTTTGGGATGGAGTGGTTTTACGACTATCGAAGGCTATGCGTACAATGAATATAAGCGACGGCCGTGCCAGATAAGGAGACCTGATGCCCTACCTGCTTTCTTGTGACATTCATACCCATACGATGTTCTCTGCGCATGCATATTCGACCATTGAGGAGAATGTGTACTGGGCGGCAGAGCGTGGTCTGCAGGTGCTCGGATCTGCCGACCATTTGAGCTCTATGGTTACGGCTTGCCCCAATGACCTGCGCAGTTACCAGTTCTTTATCAACCAGGATATCTGGCCGCGCATTTGGAGCGGCGTGCTGGTGCTGCGTGGTGCCGAGGCCGATATCGTTTCGCTGGACGGAAGCCTGTTTGGCGAGGACACTCCTGTCACGCTCGATATCGCCGGCGATTCGTACAGCCGTCAGCATTCACTGTTCGATTTGGTTACGCGTAATTTGGATTATTTGGTTGCAAGCGTGCATAATCCGCAGATTGCTGAGGGCGCGACGCTGGCCCAGACGACTGAGATGTATATCAATGCCCTGGAGCACCCCAAGGTGTTCATGCTGGGTCACACGGGGCGTTCGGGCGTGCCGTTCGATATCGACGAGGTGCTGTTGGCAGCTAAGGCCAAGCACAAGATTATCGAGATCAACAACCATAGTCTTGAACACGGTGTCGACACTGAGCATTGGGCCGTATGCCGCAAGATTGCCGAGCGCTGCGCCGAGCTGGGCGTGGGCATTGGCGTTTCGACCGATGCGCACATTGGCATGGCAATTGGTAAGCTCGATTACGCTCGCAAGATGCTCGACGAGATTCACTTCCCGTTGGATCTGATCGTGACGCGCGATCGCGAGACGCTGCTGCGCGAGATGGCGGCAGCCGGCGTGTGCGATCTGCGCAATGGGATGTAGCGGAGTTTATAAACCAAGCGAAGGGGGCGGCCCAGGCGGGTCGCCCCCTTTCTTGTCCCAAAAATCTACTGAGGTCGGTTAGCGGCGTTCGAGGACCGCTACGGTTTCGGTGTGGTCGGTGTGAGGGAACATGTCGACGGGCGTGATCTTGAGCAGGCGATAGCCTCCGTCGAGGAGCTGGTGCAGGTCGCGCTCTTGGGTCACGGGGTTGCAGCTGATATAGGTGATGCGGCGCGGCTTAAGTGCGCAGGCAGCTTCGAGGAACTCGGAGGTAGAGCCGGCGCGCGGCGGGTCGATGGAAAGGACGTCGATCCGCTCGTTGTTATCGGCGGCATCCAGGATGTAATCGGTGGCGTCGTCGGCCATAAACCAAGCGCTGCGGGTGAGGCCGTTGAGCTCGGCATTGCGACGTGCGTCGGCAATGCCCGCCGGGTTGCGCTCCACACCGAGCAGCATAATGCCGATACCCTTGTTCTGGGCATCTTTAGCTGCGCAAAGACCGATGGTACCGCTGCCACAGTAGGCATCCATGAGCACATCGCCCTGGTGCAAATCCATGCCGTCGATAGCGAGCTGATAGAGCAGCTCGGTCTGTTGCGGGTTGGTCTGATAAAACGCGGTGGGGGAGATGTCGAATTCGCAGCCGAGCAGCTGGTCGCGCATGCACTCGGCGCCATATACAATGCGGGTTTCCTCGCCGAGGATGGCGTTGCCGGGACGTCCGTTGATGTTTTGGGCGACGGTGACGATGTGCGGATTGAGTGCGGCGACAGCCTCAAAGAACTCCTGCGCATGCGGCAAGTCGCGCTGAGCGGTCACGAGCGTGACCATGACCTGGTCGGTACGCCAACCGCAGCGGACGACGGCATAGCGAAGTAAACCAAGATGCTTGTCCTCATTAAAGGCGGGAATATGCAGCCGCTCAGCTTCGCGTGCGATGCCGTTGAGAATCTGACGGGCACCCGGTGCCTCGACAGGACACTCGGGTACGGCAACGATCTTGTGCGTGCCGCGCTCAAAGAAACCGCAACGGACAGCACCCTCCTTACCGGGAGCAAAGGGAGTGGCAGCCTTATGACGAAAGCCACGCGGCGCAGGATATTTGCCCGGGTCGCCCAGGGTGACACCCATGCCACGAATAGGATCTACAGCAATGCCCTCACGCTCACAAAGCGAAGCAAAAAGCTCCTCCATAGCAGCCTGCTTGGCGGCGAGCTGCTTCTTATAAGGACGATTGAGCGCCGTGCACCCACCGCAAGCTTTCATGATCGAACAGGGGGACTTGGGGTCCACAGCCTTACGCGCAGACGAAACCCGATCTTTATGCGAGCGCTTGGAGCGAGTCTGAGATGCCTTATCCTCGTTCCGACGAGAGCCGGGACGCTTGGCCTTAGCCTTGCCCTTAGCCGATTTGCTTTTTGCAGCTTTAGAAGACTTGGATTTCGTAGAAGATTTCTCCTCCTTCGACCCCTCAACCGCCTCCACCAAAGCACGACGAGCCCTACGCTCCGCACGAGATTCTGCCATGAATTAACCCCACTAATTTACAAATTGAAATCTGAAAGCATTGTACCGTGCCAAGCTAGCGGACGATATGCAAGCGTCCATTTCGTGTCAGTGATAAGTCCAACGATGTTTGCCCGGCGTGGGCGGGGAGCGGCGCGTAATTAAGTTTATCGCGAGTTCCGCACGCAAAGGAAAGCACTTAATGTGCTTTCCGTCTTGCGCAGGACTGTAGAGCAGGAAACTTAATTACGCGCCGCTCCCCGCCCACGCCGGGCAAACCCTCCCTTGTACTCCATCTCACTAAAGTGTATGATTCTGGACGTTACACGACTCACTTTACTTAACTAAAGTGCCATCAAGGGGGAATACCATGAACACCGATATGTCTCGTCGTCAGTTTGTTGGTCTAGCCGGCTCGCTCGCCACGGTGCTTGGCCTTGGTCTTGTCGGTTGCGGCGGTGGTGCCGGCAAGGGCTCCGCTGCTGGCTCTGCCGCGGCCAAGGATGTGAAGGGCGCTGCGGAGTCCAAGAAGCTCGTGGTGGGCTTTGATAAGTCCTATCCTCCGTACGGCTTTGTGGGCGACGATGGCGAGTACACCGGCTTTGATCTCGATCTGGCCAAGGCTGTTGCCGATAAGCAGGGCTGGGAGGTCAAATACGAGGCCATCGACTGGGACGCCAAGGATACGCTGCTTAACTCGGGCGCCATCAACTGCATCTGGAACGGCTTTACCATGGAGGGCCGTGAGGACGACTACACGTTCTCCGAGCCGTACATGCTCAACGAGCAGGTGCTGGTGGTCAAGAAGGATGCGGGCATCAAGGGCTGGGACGATCTTGCCGGCAAGACCGTGATTACCCAGACCGATTCCGCTGCGCAGGATGTACTCGAGGGTGACCAGAAGGATTTGGCGGCGACGTTTGCCACGCTCGACACGATCGGCGAGTACAACACGGCCTTTATGCAGCTCGAGAGCGGCGCGGTCGATGCCGTGGCGTGCGATCTTTCGATTGCCCAGTATCAGCTTGCCGCCAAGCCCGATGCTTATACGCAGCTTGATGAGCCGCTGTCCAGCGAGCACTACGCCGTCGGCTTTAAGAAGGGCGACACCAAGTCGGCCGACGCCGTGACCGAGTCGCTCAAGGCGCTCTACGAGGACGGCACGGTCAAGGACCTGTGCGACAAGTACGCAAGCTATGGTCTATCTTTCGATAATTGGGTGCTCAAGTAATGTCTATCCAAGTCATGATGCAGATGCTTGGCCAGGGTTTCTTGGTCAGTTTGCAGTTGTTTGTGCTGACGCTGTTGGGGTCGATTCCGCTGGGAATTCCCGTGGCGTTTATGCGCATGAGCAAAATCGTGCCGCTTCGCTGGATTGCGCGCATCTACATTTCGGTCATGCGCGGTACGCCGCTCATGCTGCAGATGTTTGCCATCTACTTTGCCCCGTACTACGTGTTTGGCATTTCGCTCACGCCCGATTCCAAGTGGACGGCGTGCGTTGTGGCGTTCATCATCAACTACGCCGGTTACTTTGCCGAGATCTATCGCTCGGGCTTGCAGTCCATTCCGCGCGGTCAATACGAGGCTGCCGAGGTGCTGGGCTACTCGCGCATGCAGACGTTTCTGTATATCGTGATGCCGCAGGTCGCCAAGCGTATTCTGCCTGCGATGGGCAACGAGATCATCACGCTGGTCAAGGACACGTCGCTGGCGTTTGCCATTGGCGTGGGTGAGATGTTCTCGACGGCCAAGGCGCTGGTCGCCTCGCAGGTGAGCATGGTGCCGTTTGCGATCGCGGCGCTAATCTACTGGGTCTTTAACTTCGTCGTCGAGATGCTGCTGGGCGCCGCCGAGAAAAAATTGGATTACTACCATGATTAATTCGGTAATGAATATATCGAACGCTCGCAAAGCGTTTGGCGGCAATGAGGTGCTCAAGGATATCTCGCTCGAGGTGAAGCGTGGCGAGGTCGTGGCGATTATCGGGCCTTCGGGTGGCGGCAAGTCCACGCTGCTGCGGTGTGCCACGCTGCTCGAGACGCTCGACGGAGGCTCGCTCTCGTTTGGTGACCTTGCCGTTGCGACGGATGCGGGTTCGGGCGCAGTCTATGCGAAGGGCGATGTGCCCAAGCAGGCGCGCTCGCGGTTTGGTCTGGTGTTTCAGAACTACAATCTGTTCCCGCACTATACCGTGATGAAAAACATCACCGATGCTCCGATTCGCGTGCTCAAGCGTCCGCGCGAGCAGGCGGAAGCTCGTGCGCATGAATTGATTGCTCAGATGGGGCTTGTGGGCAACGAGAACAAGGTTCCGTGTGAGCTTTCGGGCGGTCAGCAGCAGCGTGTGAGTATTGCCCGCGCCTTGGCGCTCGACCCGGAGATTCTGTTCTTTGACGAGCCGACCTCGGCGCTCGATCCCGAGCTGACGGCCGAGGTGCTGCGTGTCATTAAGGACTTGGCGGCGCAGGATATGACGATGGTGATCGTGACCCACGCAATGCAGTTTGCGCGCGATGTTGCCGACCGCGTGGTCTTTATGGACGGCGGCCGCATTGTCGAGGAGGGGCCTGCCGATCAGGTTATCGACCATCCGCGCGAGCAGCGCACGCGTGAGTTCTTGAGCCGTATCGAGGGGTAGGCTCAAGTATTTACTCAACTATTAATTGAGGCGAAGCCGCCGCAGGTCTTACGGTCTGTGGCGGCTTTTTGTTTACATCGACGGGGTTCAATAATTGCCTCACACGCTTGTCTCTTCCTCTCGCCGCCTGTATTCATACGTGCGCCGAAAGGTATGCATGGACAGCCGCCCGTGAGGGTAGGGTGGTGGCATAGGACATTTGGAGGGTGAGTCGGCTCGGCTGCCGACCATGCTGCTCCCGGGACGGCACCGACCGCGAACTCTCCCCGTTGGCGTCGCGCAATGCGCGCGGCCCTGCAAGGAGGTCATCATGGGTGCTCCCAAGACCGGTAACGTAAGGAACGTGGTGCTCGTAGGCCAAGGCGGGGTGGGCAAGACTTCACTCGCCGAGGCCATGCTCCACCTTTCCGGCAAGACCGCCCGCCTGGGCGGCCACGACGGCACCAAGCCCACGCTCGACTATGACCCCGAAGAGGTCAAGCGTTCATTCTCCATCTCGACGACCATTGCACCGATCGACTGGAAGGGCGCGCGCATCAATGTGCTCGATGCCCCGTGTTACCCCGATTTTATCGGCGACGCCTTTGCCGCGATGAGCGTCTGCGAGACGGCTCTGTTTGTGGTCGACGCTGAGGCCGGCCCGCAGCCTACGACGGTTAAGCTCTGGTATGCCGCCGAGGACCTGCGCCTGGCACGCGCAGTGTTCGTAAACCGCCTGTCGCGCTCCGAGGCCAGCTTTGCGACCACGATGGACCTGCTGCAGGAGCGCTTTGGCACGCGCCTGGGCGCCGTGACGCTTCCCTGGGGCGAGGGCGAGGACTTTGACGGCATCATCGACCTGGTGCGCATGAAGGCGCGCCATTGCAACGGCACCGAAGCCGTTGAGTCGGAGATTCCCGAGGAGTATCGTGCCCAGGCCGAGGAAGCCCATGACCATCTGTGCGAGCTGGTGGCCGAGGCTGACGATGAGCTGATGATGAAGTACCTGGAAGGCGAGGAGACGCTGACGCAGGAGGAGCTTGAAGGCCTGCTGTCGAAGGCGATCGCCGAGCGCATCTTTGTGCCGGTCTTTGCGGGCGATTGCATTAAGGAGCAGGGCGTCAACTCGCTGATGGACGACATCGCCACATACTTCCCGGCGCCGACGGACTACGGCGAGATGCCGCTCATCGATGGTGATTCGCTCAAGATTTCGAGCGACGATGACCGTCCGGTGGCGTTTGTGTTTAAGACGCTGGCCGATCCGCAGCAGGGTCGCATCAGCTTTATCAAGGTGCTGACGGGTACGCTTGAGCCGGGTCTTGAGCTGATCAACGCGCGTACCCGCAAGAGCGATCGTCTGGCCCACCTGTATGTGATGTGCGGCCGTGACATGACCGAGGTCGGTCACGCCTATGCCGGTGACATCATCGTGGCGCCCAAGCTGGCTGCCGAGACGGGTGACACACTCTCCATTACCGGTAAGGTCGAGGCGGCGGCGTTTAAGTTCCCCAACTCGCAGTACCGCATTGCCATCGAGGCCGAGAACCGTGGCGACGAAGAGAAGCTCTATACGTTTATCGAGAAGGCGTGCAAGGCTGATCCGACCATGAGCATCGATCGTGACGAGGAGACCGGCCAGACCATCATTTCGGCGGTGGGTGAGGCGCAGGTTTCGGTGCTGCTCAACCGTTTGGAGGATCGCACCAAAGTCGTGGCCAAGAGCGTGCCGATCCGCATTCCGTATCGCGAGACCATTCGCCGTACGGCAAGTGCCCAGGGCCGCCATAAGAAGCAGACCGGCGGCGCCGGTCAGTACGGCGACTGCTGGCTGCGCGTGGAGCCGCTCATTGGGCCCGACGGCACGAGCGACGGCTATGAGTTTGTGGACGAGGTCGTGGGCGGCCGCATTCCGCGCTCGCTGATTCCCGCCGTGGACAAGGGCGTCCAGGAGACCATGAAGGACGGTATTATTGCCGGCTACCCGCTTACGGGCATTCGCGTGGCTGTGTACGACGGTTCGTATCACAGCGTCGACTCCAACGAGATGGCGTTTCGCGCGGCGGCTCGCATCGGCCTGCGCAAGGCATGCGCCGATGCCGATCCGGTGGTGCTGGAGCCCATCGAGGAAATCACGGTGACTATCCCCGAGAGCTACGCCGGCGCCGTGATGGGCGACATCTCGGCATCGCGCGGTCGCGTGACGGGCATGGAGACCGATGAGCGCGGCGACACCGTGGTCATCGCCCAGGCGCCGCTGGCAGAGCTGGCGGATTACTCGACGCGCCTGCGCTCTATCACGCGCGGCACGGGTGACTTTACCATGAAGCCCGCTGGCTACGAGCAGGTTCCCTATGACGTTCAGGCCAAGCTGGTCGAGCGCTATGAGGAGGGTCGCGCCAAGTAGAGTGTGATTTTGTCTGCAATGTAGGTGCTGACGAAAGGGCCGCCCTGGGTAACCGGGGCGGCCCTTTTTGATTCAAGACTTTAGTCCGCTGGCCGCGCAGCGGCCAGCTTTAAACCACCC
>CABSYW010000044.1 GCA_902482035.1 uncultured Collinsella sp.
ACCTACAACAGCGCGGTTAACAGCCGCGTGCTCTACCATTGAGCTACCGAGGAATAGGTGCGTGCTCTCAAGCAACGAAGTTTATTATACGGACGAATCAGCTTAGGGCAAGAACTTTTTTAAGAAATTTTCCGACCTAATCATTGGGGACGTTCTTAAACGACTAGTCATTCAAGAACGTCCCCAACGACTACATGAAAGCGCCCCCAAGCGGATGTGCTTGAGGGCGCCTCTTGCTTGACTAGCTTTCGATATAGTCTTTGAGCTTGCTGCTGCGGCTCGGGTGGCGAAGCTTGGCCAGGGTCTTGGACTCGATCTGGCGGATGCGCTCGCGCGTGACGCCAAACTCGCGACCGACTTCCTCGAGCGTGCGGGGATGTCCGTCGACAAGGCCAAAGCGCAGCTCGATAACCTTGCGCTCACGATCGGCAAGCGAATCGAGCACCTGGGTGAGCTGCTCCTGCAGCATGGAGAAGCTGGCCGCATCGGGCGGAACGATGGCCTGGGAGTCCTCGATAAAGTCGCCCAGCTGGGAATCCTCTTCCTCGCCGATGGGGGTCTCGAGCGACACAGGCTCCTGCGAGATCTTCTGGATCTCGCGGACGCGGTCGGCGCTCATGTCCATCTCGGCACCGATCTCTTCGGGGGTCGGGTCGCGGCCCAGGTCCTGAAGGAGCTGACGCTGCACGCGGACGAGTTTGTTGATAGTCTCGACCATGTGCACGGGAATACGGATGGTACGGGCCTGGTCGGCGATAGCGCGCGTAATGGCCTGACGGATCCACCACGTGGCGTACGTGGAGAACTTAAAGCCCTTCTGGTAGTCGAACTTCTCGACTGCGCGGATCAGACCGAGGTTGCCCTCCTGAATCAGGTCCAAGAACAGCATGCCGCGACCGACATAGCGCTTGGCGATGGAGACGACCAGACGCAGGTTTGCACTGATGAGCGCCTGCTTTGCTTCGAGGCCCACGTTCTCAATACGCGTAAGACGACGCATCTCGGCACGCGTGAGTTCGAGCTCACCAGCATCGGCAGCCTCGAGCTTCTCGGTGGCCTCAAGACCGGCCTCGATCTTCATGGCCAGATCGACCTCTTCGGAGGCGGTCAGCAGGTCGACCTTGCCGATCTCCTTGAGGTACATACGGACCGGGTCGCCGGTCAGCATCACCGTGGAGGCGTCGATGCCGCGCACGCGCGAACGCGAACGGGACGTGCGCACGGTGCGCTTCTTCTTGCTCTTGGAAGAACCCATCTCGGCGTCGGCCTGGCGGGCCATCTTGAGCTCATGATCGTCGAGCGAGCCGGAATCGTGCTCGTCGTCGTCATCGAAATCGTCGGTATCGGTATCGTTATCGTCATCGTCGACGTCCATGGGGGCGTCGTCGTTACCGCTCGCGGAGATAATCTGGATGCCGCTGTTGCGCAGCGCGGAATACACCGCGGTGAGCTGCTCGTCAGAAACATCGATATCCTTCAGGGCGACCTGAATCTCGTCCTCGGTTACCGAAGTCCTGTTTGAGCCGTTGCCCATGAGCTTTGCAACGTAGGATTCCAGCCCAGTACCCGTGCTCTCAGTCTTTTTTGGCACAGATTCTCCCTTCATAGTCCACAGGACTCAATACTTTAGCACACACATTGACGTCTATACCCAAAAAGAGGACTGGATATAGGCGAGAATACGCTGGTTGACCACAACATCTAGGCTTGTTCGGTGCCCGCGGCCTCCAGGCCGATCAAACGGAACGGGTCCGCCACGCCGCCGATCGACTTTTGCAGCTCGCGTTGACGCTGCGAATCCTGCGCGGCCTGAACGGTCAGCGCGCGACGGGCCCCATCATCGAGCGAACGGTCCTGGCGCAGCTTGGCCTGCGCGGCACGCATGCGGCGCTTGATGGTGTAGAGCTCAAGCGTATCGAGCATAAACACGATGTTCGTCTCGGTGGGGTGCTTGCTCGTCGCCGAGATGCGCCCGGCACTCACAAGCGTTGCCGCATCGGGACACACCGAGCGCGCCGCATCCATGCAGGCTGCCGGATCGGTTCCCGGCGGCGTTGCCAGCACGGCCCATGCGATGGACTCGTGGCGCGGATCCACCCACTCGATGGAGCAGATGCGGTCGGCATACGTGCGGAACAGGTCGGGGTAGCTCGTAAGCATGGTCAGCAGCTCGCGCTCCCCTGCCAAGGACTTGCGCTCTATATCGGTAAGAACCATCGGCGCCGCCGCAGCCGGTGCGCCCGAACCGTCAGCCACAGGCACAGCGCCCATACCATCAGGCACATCGATCGGCGGCAGGTCGTTGACGACCTCCACGGGCGCGGCGCCGTAGGCATCGAGCGGGACGTAGTCGTACGGCTCTTCTTCGACCGGCGCGGACACCGGCGGCGTCGCGCCCGATGCCCAAGCACCGCGACCGGCATCGCGAGAACCCGACGCCCGACCGCCCGCGCTACCGGACCGCTCAGTCTGTGCCCGCTGGCGCTCATAGTTCTGCTCACGACGTCGTTCCGCATCCTCGCGCTTGGCGACATCGCGAAACACACGACCCGAGCTCGCGCGCACCGTCTCCAGATCCAAACCCAGCAGATCGGCAATCTGGATAAAGTACGTGTCGATCATATAGCTGTTGCGCAACGGATAGATAAGCGTCAGCGCATCTTCCAGCGCCTTAGCGCGACCGCCCGGCGTGGTGATGTCACTCGACTCCTGCAGCGAACGGTAGACAAAGTCCATAAGCGGCTCGGCAGCGTCGATGCGCGTCTGCAGTGCCTCGCCACCATGTGCGGTGATGAACTCCATGGGGTCGTTGCCGTCGGGGAGCACCACGCAGCGCAGGTCCATGGAATCCTGCTCGATAAACTGAATCGCGCGACGGGCGGCCTTCTGGCCCGCTGCATCGCCGTCGAACATATACACGATGCGCTTGGCAAAGCGAGTGAGCGTCTTGACGTGATGCTCCGTGAGGGCGGTGCCCAGCGTGGCGACAACGTTTTTAATCCCCGCCTCCCAGCAGGCGATGCAATCGGTATAGCCCTCTACCACGATGGCGGTATCCTGCGCGACGATAAACTCCTTGGCCCAATTAAAGCCGTAGAGGTTTCGCTTTTTATGAAACACGCTCGTCTCGGCGGTGTTGAGATACTTAGGCTGGCCGTCGCCCATAATGCGACCGCCAAAGGCAATGTTGTGACCCTGCTCGTCAAAGATGGGGAACATCACGCGGTCGTAAAAGCGGTCGGCAAGCTGCCCGCGCCCGCGACTCACGGCAACGTTGGCGTCGATCATCTCCTGCGGGGTAAAACCCGCCTGGGACAGGTGCGACACCAGCGCGTTACGGCCCGGTGCAAAGCCCAGGCAGTAGCGGCGGCAGACGTCGCCGCCCATGCCGCGGCTGGCAAAGTACTCGCGCGGACGGCCGTCCTTACCGCGCATGAGCATGGTGTGGTAGAACTGGGCGGTCTCGGCGCACAGATCGTAGATGCGGGCACGCTTGGTGCCGCGCTCGCGGCGATCTCCGGTGTCATGCAGCTCAATACCCGCGCGATCGGCCAAGTAACGGATTGACTCGGGAAAGCTCAGGTTCTCGCGCTTCATGATATACGTGAAAACGTCGCCACCCTCGCCGCAACCAAAGCAATGCCACACCTGCGTGGCGGGGATAATGTGGAAGGACGGCGTCTTCTCGCCATGGAAGGGGCAACATCCCCAAAACTCATGGCCGCGAGGCTTGAGCTCGACCGTTTCCTGCACGATGGCAACCAGGTCAGACGCAGCGCGTACCTGGTCTTTTTCCTCATCGCTAATCACGGATGCTCACCCCCTGATCGCCCAAGTTGTGACGAATATCCTCGATATTACCCTCGACGGTCGCGATCAACTCATCCAGCGAATCGAACACACGCGAGGGACGTAGCCAGCGCGTAAACGCCAGCGAAACGAAAGCGCCGTACAGGTCGCCCGTATACCCAATTAAGTTGGCCTCGAGATGCGCAGATGCCGCATCGTCGGCATACGTTGGCGGCAGGCCGACGTTGACAGCAGCGGGCCACACGGTGTCATCGACCAGCACCAGACCCTCATACACGCCATCAGCAGGCACCTGAATGCCACTGAGAACCTGCAAGTTTGCCGTGGGAAAGCCCATGCCAGAACCCTCGTGACGGCCGCGAATAACACCGCCACGCACCATATACGGACGGCCGAGTAACCCAGCAGCAAGCTCCACATGGCCCTGTCCCAGCTCATGACGAATGCGGGTGGCGCAAATGGCCTCACCGCCCTCGCAAAGCAGGTCGTGACCATACACGTCAACGCCGTGCTCGGAACCCCAGGAGCGCATCTCGGCAACACCAGAAGCACCGCCACGACCCAGCCTAAAGTCACTGCCAACGCGAATCGATCGAATGTCGACCAGACGCGACACCAGCGAGAGAAAATCAACATGGTCAAGCGCCGCAACCTCAGGCGTAAAGGGAACGGCCACCACCGCATCGACCCCGGTTTGAGCCAAGGCATGCAGACGGTCGGCCGTCGTCATCAATTTTTGAGCGGGCGACGGACTCACCACGACGTCCGGATCAGGATCGAAGGTGACCACGACCGCTTTGCTGCCGTGATCATGTGCATCGCGAATAACCGCTTCGATCAGCTCTTGGTGCCCACGATGCACGCCATCAAACACGCCAATAGCGATCGACGCGGCACCCAAGAACTCGCACCCATCAAATGCATCGGCAGAAACGATACGGGCCTCATCCAACTCACCCGCGAAAAAGATACGCGCGAGCTCGTGGGGCGCCAGCATCATCGAACACCGCCGATCGCCTGCGGAAAGACGTGCTCCATCACAAAGCGGCCGCCCTCGATACGAGCAAGCGCCTTCAGTCCACCATCGAGCACGAGCGCAAACGGCGCCTTCGCCATATCGAAATCCGCAAGCGAGCGTTCAACGGGAATGCGGCGACCACAAAGCAGGTCGTCTGCAAGATTACCCGGCAAATCGACACGCGTGGCACCAAGGGCGGCGATGGGATCCAGAGCGAAACCGGCAGCGGTCTCGGCAGAGAGCTCCTCTACCGCATGACAGGCGCCAATGGAAACCACGCCGGAGGCCGTACGGCGCAGCGCGGAAATATGTGCAGCGCTATCGCAGGCGCGACCCAGATCGCGAGCGAGCGCGCGAATGTAGGTGCCCTTGCTTACCGAAAACGCCACGGTCCAGACGCACGTATCGCCCTCGCCGCTCACGGCAATCAGGTCGGCGGCAAAGACCTCGACGGGGCGCGGGGGCAACTCAACCGCATTGCCCTCGCGAGCACTCTTATAGGCGCGAACGCCATTGACCGAGATGGCCGAAAACGCTGGAGGCACCTGCATCTGCGGGCCAAGCATAGCGGCCAGCTGCTCACGGGCGTAAGCAAGATCGTGCAGCTCGGGGGCAACGGGCACCGTGCGAACGGCCTCGCCCTCCGCGTCATCGGTGTTGGTCTCAACGCCAAACGAAATGTCGGCGACATAACTTTTGGTATCGAGAGTTAGCATGCCCAGCAGACGGGTCGCCTGGCCCACCCCCACCACCATGACACCCGAGGCCATGGGGTCGAGCGTACCGGCATGGCCGACGCGTCGCTCATGGAGAGCGCGTCGGCACTGCGATACCACGTCGTGGGACGTACAGCCCACCGGCTTATCGACGGCGAGCAGCATATTCAATTGAGAAGGCGTACGACGAGCCATGTACCATCCAAAATGTTAGAGCTCGACGGTCACCGAAGCGGGATCCTCCCCTACCAGCTCGGCCAGCATGGGAAGTGCCACGGCGAGCGTCTCGCGAATCGTTCCGTTGTTGGAAAAGCCGGCGGCGGCATGATGCCCGCCACCGCCAAAGTTGGCAGCAATCTCGGACACATCGAGGTCACCCTTGGAGCGCAGGTTGCCGCGTACCTTGGTATCGCCCTCAATGCCCTTCAGAAACAGGCAGACCTCCACGCCCATAACCGAACGCACCACATCGACCAGGCCGTCGCACTCATCCGAAGTGACGCCGCAGGCCTCGAGGTCGCTCTGGTACGCATAACTATATGCCACGCGACCGTGCGCCACTGTTTTGATGCGGCCCATAACGATGGACTTGAGATGCAAGAACTCTACGCGCATGCTCTGGTAGACCTCGAGCGCAACGCGCGCCGGATCGGCACCGTGAGCGACCAGGCGCGAGGCGGCATGGAACGCAGCAGCATCGGCGTTCTGGTACTGGAAACGACCGGTATCGGTCACCAGGCCGCACAGCAGGCAGGTCGCGACACCATCGCGAGCCACAATGCCGCAATTGTCCAAAAAGCGGTCGATGATCATGGCGCAGGCTGCGGCTCCGACGCACCTCAGGCTCAGCTCGGCAAATTCCTCGCGCGCCGGATGATGATCGAAGCACACCACATGCGACGAGCGGCGGAGCACCTCGGCGGAGTTGTTCAGACGCTCGACGACCGGCACGTCCACCGAGATGAACAGGTCCGGATTACCGGTATACGCAGATGCCGACACCAGACGGTCGGCGCCCTCCATAAAGCGGTAGATGCGCGGAACCGGGTCATCGTCTGCCAGCAGCAGGGCAATGTCCTTGTTGGGGAAAAACTTCATAAGCGATAAGCCCAGACCCAGCACGGAGCCCAGCGCGTCGCCATCGGGAGACGTATGTCCCGAAATCGCAATGGAGGACGCATCCTCGATGAGCTCGAGGATGCGTCGCTGAATATCTGCAGACTCGCACGATGCGAGGTCGGCGGAATTACTCATCTAAAGCTGCCTCCTGGGCGGCATCCGGTATTGGATAGCCGTCCTCGTCCTTTTCGATCGCAAGCGTGGCGGGAACGTTTTCCAGCGCACGCGTGATGCGCTCGGCCTCATCGGTCGAGCGATCGATGCGGAAATCGAGCTCGGGCGTGACGCGCCAATCGAGCGAGCGGGCCAACAGGCTACGGATGCGGCCCTTGGCGCTGGCGAGCGCCTCCATGACCTCGTCGTAGCGGCTCGCGTCGCACGACACGTACACGCGCGCGAACGAGCGGTCCACCGCGACCTCGACCGCGGTCAGGGTGACCAGGTCGAGACGCGGATCGGAAACCTCAAAGAGCAGGATATAACCGAGCTTCTCGCGAAGCTGCTCGCCCAGACGGCGGGTTGCCTGCGTTTGCTTCATAGCGCTACCCCCTACTCGGTACGGGCAACCTGGTCAATGCGGTAGCCCTCAATGGTGTCGCCAGGCTTGATGTCCTGGAAGTTCTCCAGGCCAATACCGCCCTCGGAGCCGCTCTTGAGGCTCTTGGCCTCGTCCTTGTAGTGGCGCATCGAGGCGATTTTACCGTTGAAGACCACGATGCCGTCGCGCACCAGGCGTACGGAATCGGTCGCGGCGATCTCGCCCTCTTCGACGCGGACACCGGCGGCGATGCCGACTTTGGGCACCTTGAAGGTGTCCAGAACGGTCGCAGTGCCCGTGGAGACCTCAACCTCGGTGGGCTTGAGCATGCCGATACGGGCAGCGTCGAGGTCCTCGAGGCACTTGTAGATGACGTCGTAGCAACGGATCTCAACGCCCTCGCGCTCGGCGGCGGAGCGGGCCTTGCCGTCGGGACGAACGCCAAAGCCGATGATGATGGCGTTGGAAGCGTCGGCCAGGACCACGTCGGTCTCGTTGATGGCACCAACGGCGGAGTGGATCGTGTTGATGCGCACCTCGGATTGATCCATCTTGTCGAGGGAGTCCTGAAGGGCCTCGATGGAGCCCTGGACGTCGGCCTTGATGATCAGGTTGAGCTCCTTGACCTCGGCGTCGGCGATGGTCTCGAAGAGGTTCTCGAGCGTCACGTGCTTCACACGGCTCTGCTCCTCGATACGGGCCTTGAGCGAACGCTCGTCGGCCAGCGCACGCGCCTCACGCTCGTCCTCGAACACGCGGAACTCATCGCCGGCGTTGGGGACGGACTGCAGGCCCAAGATCTCGACGGCGTCGGAGGGACCGGCCTCGGTGACGGCGTTGCCCTTGGGGTCGAGCATGGCACGGACGCGGCCATAGGTGAGGCCGGCGACTAGCGTGTCGCCCACGCGCAGGGTGCCGCGGGTCACGAGCACGGTGGCAACCGAGCCGCGGCCCTTGTCGAGCTTAGCCTCGAGGACGTTACCCGATGCGAACGTATCGGGGTTGGCCTTGAGCTCGAGCACGTCGGCCTGGAGCAGCACGGTCTCGAGCAGGTCGTCGATACCGATCTTCTGCTTGGCCGAGATGTTGACGAACATGTTCTGTCCGCCCCACTCCTCGGGGATGATGCCGTACTCGGTGAGCTCCTGGCGCACGCGGTCGGGGTTGGCGCCCGGCTTATCGATCTTGTTGACGGCGACGACGATGGGAACGCCGGCGGCCTTGGCGTGGTTGATCGACTCGATGGTCTGGGGCATGACGCCGTCGTCGGCAGCTACGATCAGGATGACGATATCGGTCACCTTGGCGCCGCGGGCACGCATGGCCGTAAAGGTGGCGTGACCGGGGGTATCGATGAAGGTGATCTTGCGGTCGTTGATCATGACCTGCGAAGCGCCGATGGCCTGGGTAATGCCGCCCGCCTCGCCGGCAGCGACGCCGGTGTGACGGATGGCGTCGAGCAGGCTCGTCTTGCCGTGGTCGACGTGACCCATGACGGTGACGACCGGGGCACGCGGTTTAAGATCGGCGGGGTCGTCGTAGAACGAGAAGGTGTTCTCCTCCTCGGGGGTGATGATCTTGATCTGGCGACCCAGGTCGTCGGCAACGAGCTCGACGAGGTCATCGGACATGGACTGCGTCATGGTAAGCGGCGTGCCCAGCAGGAACAGGCGCTTGATGATGTCGTTGGCCGGAACGTCGAGCGCCTCGGCGAGCTCCTGGACGGTAACGCCCTGGGAGACCTTGATGGCGTCGAGGTCCTCGGGGTTCACGCCCTGGGCCAGCGCCTCCTCAATCTTGCGCTCTTCCTGAGCCTTTGCGGCCTCGCGCTCGCGCTTCTCCTTGCGCTTTTTGCGGCGACCAGTGGACTCGCGAGAGGCCTCCTCGACGGCGGCACGAGCCTCCTCGAGCACCTTCTCGCGGCTGTACTCCTCGGCCTCGCGAGCCATGCGGCTGTAGTGGTCCTCTTCGTTGTTGTGGCCGCCCTTGCGCTTCTTGCCCTTGCCCTGCTTGTCGGGGTTGGGGAAGTCCATGCCAGCAGCGACGTTGTTGCTGGCGTTGGTGCGATGGCTGTGCGGACGGCTCTCGGAGACGTTGCGCTCGGAGTTGCTGTCGGAGGCGTTGCGATCGTTACGACGGCCACCGCGACGGTCGTTGTTGCCGCCACGACGGTTGCCGCGCTCGGCGGCGCGCTCGGCCTTGGCCTTCTCCTCGGCGTCCTTCTTCTCCTTGAGCACGGTCTCCTGTGCGGCAATCTGGTCGAGCAGCGAACGGAAGCGCGAACCGGAGTCGGAAGCGGGAACGGCGCGGCGCTGGGCCTCGCGGGCAGCCTCCTCCTTCTCGCGGGCAAGGCGCTCCTGCTCAGCCTTCTTCTTAGCCTCGGCCTCGGCGCGGGCGGCCTCCTCGGCAGCCTGGGCGGCGGCGAACTGGCGGCGCTCCTCCTCGCGTGCCTTCTCGGCGGCGATGCGCTCGCGCTCTGCCTCGGCAGCGCGTGCTGCCTCCTCGGCGGCAGCGGCCTGCTCCTCGGCCTGTTTAGCGGCCTCGACTTCCTGGGCGCGGGCCTCGATCACCGAGGCGAGCTGCTTGCGGACCATAGCGACGTAGGCGTCCTCCAGGGCGGAGGAAGCGGACTTAGCGGGAATCTTCATTTCGGCGAGATGACCCATCAGTTCCTTGGAGGTCATGCCGAACTCTTTGGCCAGGGTGGACACACGGACTTTTGCCATATGACTTCACCTACCCTTTCTGGCACCTTGGGTGCCTAGAGACTGAACGAGCGTGGGGTATGCGCTGGGACCTGCCCGGCGCGACCGCGCGCTAGATCAGGTCCTCCGCATCATCGAAGGCGTCGGTGTCATGGACACCGCAGAAACGGGAGCCGGGACGGGCCTGGTTGCGGCACTGGATGCCGTCCTCGGACACGAACTCGCAGCGACGGACGTCCTCGTCCTCCTCGTCACCGATCAGGTCGGCGGCGGGCTCCTCGTGAACGGGAACGTTCTTGAGGATGTCGGCGGCAAGGGTCTCGGACTTAATATCGATGTGCCAGCCGGTCAGGCGCGCGGCGAGGCGGGCGTTCTGGCCCTCCTTGCCGATGGCGAGCGAAAGCTGGTCATCGGGCACGATGACGCCGGCATAGGCCTTCTCCTCGTCGATAAGGACGCGGGTGACCTTGGCAGGCGACAGGGCGTTGGCAACGTAGACGGCCGGATCGGCATCCCACAGGATGACGTCGACGCGCTCACCACGGAGCTCGCCCACGACGGCGCGAACACGGCTGCCCTTGGGGCCGACGCAGGCGCCCACGGGATCCAGGCGATCGTCGAGCGAATGGACGGCGACCTTGGAGCGCTGGCCGGGCTCGCGGGCAATCGACTTGATCTGGACGGTGCCCTCATAGATCTCGGGCACCTCCTGCTCAAACAGACGACGCATGAGCTCGGGGTGGGTGCGGGAGATGACAATCGGCGGACGGCTGTGCTCGCCACGGACCGGCTGCAGGTTGGAGTTGGGGTCGCGAACGTCGATGATCACGGCCTTGATGTGCTGGTTGTGCAGGTAGCGCTCGCCCATCGGACGCTCGTTGCGCTCGTTCTCGTAACGGCGCTGGTCGAAGTGCGGAAGCTCGGCCTCGACGCCCTCGCGAATCTTGACGATCGTGAAGTCGGGCGTGGACTGCAGCACGGTACCGCTGATGAGGTCACCGATGCGGCCGGAGAACTCCTCGTAGATCTGCTCGCGGGCGGAGTTGCGCACGATGGCGTTGATCTCGGCCTTGGCGTGCTGGGCGGCGATGCGGCTCGTGTTCTTGGGAGTGACGTCGATCTCCTCGAACTCGGTGAAGTTGCCCTCCTCGTCCATGGAATCGTCGATCGGCTCCAGACGGTAGACGTAGATCTTACCGGTGGTGCGGTCGATAGTCACCTTAGCGCCCCACTCAAGATGCAGGATCTCGGCATAGCTCTTGGCGAGCGACTGCTCCAGGCGGTCGATCAGGTAGAGCTGGTCGATGTGCTTCTCCTGGCAAAGCTCCATCAGGGCGGACATCATGTCGGATGCTGCCATCTTACTTTCCTTCCTTCGCGGGCTTGAAGTCATAGGTGGGCTTCAACTTGCACTTCTTAACATCAGAGAAATCGAGGGTAACGGACTCGCCGTCCTCGAGCTCGAGGGTCACGTTCGTCTCGGTGGCGGCGGCAATCTTGCCGGCGTACTTGCGACGGCCCTCGGTGGCGGTGGAGGTGAGCTCGCAGTTCTCGCCCACAAAGCGGGCAAAGTCACGCGGGCGGCGCAACGGGCGCGCCATACCCGGGCTCGACACCTCGAGCGTATAGCTCGAAGAGATGGGGTCGAGCTCCTCAATCACATCGCCGACCCATTTGGTGTTGGCCGTGACGTCATTGAGCGACAGGCTCTGACCCTCGGCACCCTCGATACGCACACGCACGCAGGGGGCCTTGGTGGCACCCACGAGCTCAACGTCGACGATGTCGATATCGTGCTGGGGAGCAACGGCCTCGAGCGCGTCGATGATCGCCTGCTCGGTCTTGGTCTTGACCATTGCGGCACCTCCATCCATACAAAAAAGAAGCGGGGCCGAAACCCCACTTCTTTCAATTACAACTTCATTTGCAAGCAAACTATACCAATACCTGCACAAACGTGCAACCACAACACAAACCCGCAGGTCAGCGTGAGCACAGGTTCTCCACAAGAAATGGATAATTGGGTGTTGTCGCAAGTATCCATAACCAAAGCGAGGGGCGACTCCCTGCGGAATCGTCCCTCGCTTTTTCATGTCAGCTATGCGCGCGGCGCTTACTTGACCACCAGGTTAACCAGCTTGCCGGGCACGCAGATGGCCTTGACGACCGTCTTGCCCTCAAGCCACTTGGCAACGGCTTCCTCAGCGGCAGCCTGCATCTCCTCGTTGGAGGCGTCGCGGGCGACGTCAATGCGGCCACGGACCTTGCCGAGCACCTGTACGACGATCTGCACCGTGTCCTCGATGGACTCGGCCAGGTCGAACTCGGGCCAGGCGGCGGTGTAGGCATTGCCCTCACAGCCGAGCGCCTCGTGCCACAGCTCGTCGGCCCAGAACGGGCAGATGGGAGCAAGGACGCTCACGATATCCTTGGCCACACCGTAGCACAGCGCCTTGTCACGGGAATCGCCCTCGGTGGCGTTGAGGTAGGCACTCGCGGCGTTGACGAGCTCCATGACGGCAGAGATCGCAGTGTTGAACTGACCGCGGTCAAAGTCCTCGGTGCACTTGGCAATGGTGCGATGACGCTCGCGATAGAGCTTCATCGCGACCTCGTCGAGCGCGGACTTGTCAAAGGCCACGTTGGCGTCGCCGGACTGGACGAGCTGCCAGACGATACGCCAGGCGCGCTTAATGAAGCGGTTAGCGCCCTCGACGGCCTTGGGATCCCAGTCGAAGTCCTTCTCGGGCGGGGCGATAAACAGGATCGCCAGACGCATGGTGTCGGCGCCGTAGGGCTCGATGACCGAGCTCGGGGGCACGACGTTGCCCTTAGACTTGGACATGGTGTCGCCATTCTCGTCCTTGACCATGCCCTGGCACAACAGGTTGGTGAAGGGCTCGTCAACACTCAGCAGACCCAGGTCGCGTAGTGCCTTGGTAAAGAAGCGGCTGTAGAGCAGGTGCAAAATGGCGTGCTCGATGCCGCCAATGTAGTTATCGACGGGCATCCAACGGTCGGCAGCCTCGCGGGAGAAGGGCAGCTCGGTGTTGTGCGGGTCGGTATAGCGCAGGTAATACCAGCTGGAGCAGGTGAAGGTGTCCATGGTATCGGTCTCGCGCTTGGCCGGGCGGCCGCAGACCGGGCAGGTGGTCTCGTAGAACTCCTTGCACTCGGCGAGGGTCTCGCCGGCGCCCAGGTCCAGGTTCTCAGGCAGCGTCACCGGCAGCTGGTCCTCGGGCACGGGCACGATGCCGCAGTGCTCGCAGTGGATGGCCGGGATGGGGTTGCCCCAGTAGCGCTGACGGCTGATGAGCCAGTCGCGCAGACGGAACTCGACCTTGCGACGACCGCAGCCCATGGCCTCGAGGTCGGCCACGATGGCAGCCTCGCCCTCGGAGTGCTTGCCGCCGCGCATGCCGGTGTACTTGCCGGACTGGACAAGCGTGCCCTCGGCAGCGTGGGCGCAATCCCAGTCGACGGTCTCGGCATGGAAGGTATCGATGGTCTCGCCACTAGCCTCGACGGCAGCGCGGTCGTCATCGTCCAGGATGATCGGCACAATAGGCAGGTCATACTTGCGGGCAAACTCAAAGTCGCGCTGGTCGCCGCAGGGAACGGCCATGACGGCGCCGGTGCCGTAGTCGGCAACGACATAATCGGCAACCCACACGGGGACCTTCTCGCCGTTGACGGGGTTCACCACGTAGCGGCCGGTAAAGGCACCGTGCTTCTCGAGGGTGCCCTGGGCACGCTCGACGGCGGAGATGTGCTTGGAGTCCTCGACGATCTTGGTGACGGCCTCCTCGTACTCTGAGCCCTCGACGAGCTCATGCAGACGAGCGTACTCGGGGGCCAGGACAAAGAAGGACACGCCAAAAAGGGTATCGGCACGCGTGGTGAAGACGGTGATCTTGCCCTCATCGCCCTCGATGGGCTCGCCATCCTGGTCGCACAGGGTAAAGTCGACCTCGGCGCCCTCGGAGCGACCGATCCAGTTGGCCTGCATCTGCTTGACGCGCTCGGGCCAGCCGGGGAGCTTCTCCAGATCGTCGAGCAGCTCCTGGGAGTACTCGGTGATCTTGAAGTACCATTGCTCAAGATCGCGCTTCTCGGGCTCGGTGCCGCAGCGCCAGCACTTGCCCTCGGTGACCTGCTCGTTGGCCAGAACGGTCTTGCAGGTGGGACACCAGTTGACCGGGTTCTTCTTGCGGTAGACCAGGCCCTTTTCCCACAGCTTCTCAAAGATCCACTGACCCCAACGGTAGTAGTCGGGGCTGCAGGTCTTGACCATGCGATCCAGATCGTAGGAGAAGCCCATGCGCTTCATCGTGGTGAGCGCCTGGTCCATGTTCTTATACGTCCAGGCAGCAGCCTGCGTGTTGTGCTTGATGGCGGCGTTCTCGGCAGGCAGGCCAAAGGCGTCAAAGCCGATGGGATGCAGCACGTCAAAGCCGCGCATGCGGGCCTGACGGGCCATGGCATCGCCGATGGTGTAGTTGCGCGCGTGGCCCATGTGCAGGTCGCCCGACGGATACGGGAACATCTCGAGCACATACTTTTTAGGCTTGCTGGCGTCGGTGTCGACGGCAAAAAGGTTGGAGTCCTCCCAAGACTTCATCCACCTAGACTCAATGGCCTGCGCGTCGTATGCAGGAATCTCGTCCTTATGATCTGTGCAATCGCACATATCAGCTCCTTTAATCTTAGCTGGGGTCGGTCGGCTTGGCTTTATTCGCTACTGCGGACAGTCCTGCGCAAGACGAAGAGCACATTAAGTGCTCTTCTTTGCGTGCGGAACTTGTAGCGAACAAAGCCAAGCCGACCGACCCTAAGGTTAACTTGACTGATGATAACAAATACGACAAGCGAGATGCCTGCGACTTGCGGGCATCTCGCTTTATCTAAATAACGTGGTTGATACTCAACCTTTATGTTCAGCTCTTATCCTATCGATAAGACACAGACTGCTGCGAATCCTTGACCACAACATCGTGGGCGCCGCCTTCGACGATGGAGGTGGAGCTTACCAGGGTCAGGCGTGCCTTTTCCTGGAGCTCGGGGATCGAGAGGGCACCGCAGTTGCACATCGTGGACTTGACCTTGTAAAGCGTGCCGCCCACGCCGTCCTTGAGGGAACCGGCGTACGGGACGTAGGAGTCGACGCCCTCGACGAAGCTGAGCTTCGCGGCGCCGCCCAGGTCGTAGCGCTGCCAGTTGCGGGCACGCGCAGAACCCTCGCCCCAGTACTCCTTCATGTACCTGTCTCTTAT
>CABSYW010000045.1 GCA_902482035.1 uncultured Collinsella sp.
CTTTGATATAGCTGACTTAGAGAACCCGGCACTTATATGGGTGCCGGGTTCTTTTCTGCAATGGATATTGAGCCGTTGCTGGTGTCGAGAGGATCGATAATGGTCCTGGATGCACCGTCGATTAGCTCTCGATGGCTTCATTGATGTGTTCCAAATATGAATGGATCCACCGAGAACCAATTGACTCGAGGTTTTCATTGACAGCACTTACGTGGAGCTGATAAAGTAACAACTCGTGCCCGTACGGGGCGGAAATGAAAGGTTCAGGATACATGCGTACTCTAGTTACTCTTGCGTGCACTGAGTGCAAGCGCCGCAACTATACGACCACCAAGAACAAGTCGACCATGCCTGATCGTATGGAGATCAAGAAGTATTGCCCCTGGTGCCGTCACCACACGCTGCACAAAGAGACTCGCTAGTCTCTAGTCACATACGCCAGTAGTTCAATTGGTAGAGCATCGGTCTCCAAAACCGAGTGTTGAGGGTTCGAGTCCTTCCTGGCGTGCCAGTCATTATTCCGTAAGCTCCCACTTGGGGGCTTACGGTTTACTCATGTATAAGCGCATTGCGCGGAGGTAACCCAAATGGCCAACAAGAAGAACAAGAAGAAGGCTCAGCAGCCGGCACCTGCCAACAGCGCTGCCGCCAACTCCAAGGTTGAGGCCAAGAAGGCCGTTGCCAAGAAGAACGAGAAGGCTGCGAAGTCCAAGAAGAACGAGAAGCCTGGTTTCTTCGCCCGCACCAAGAAGTATTTCGCTTCGGTCAAGTCCGAGATGAAGCGTGTCACGTGGCCCGATAAGAAGGAGCTCGTGAACTACTCGGTCGTCGTCTGCGCTTCTCTGGTCGTCGTCGGCGTCGTCATCGCTCTGCTCGATGCTGGCTTTGGCGAGGCTCTTGCTCTGTTCTCTGGATTGAGGGGCTAAACCATGTCTAAGCGTTGGTACGTCGTTCACACTTACTCTGGATACGAGAACCGCGTTAAGTCCGATCTCGAGCATCGCATCGAGACCATGGGCATGCAGGACCGTATCTTTGATATCGAGATTCCTATGGAGCGCGTCACCGAGATTAAAGAGGGTGGCAAGCGCGAGACCAAGGATTCCAAAATTTTCCCGGGTTATGTCTTGGTTCGCATGGAGATGGATGACGATGCTTGGACGTGTGTTCGCAACACGCCCGGCGTCACCGGTTTCCTGGGCGGCAATGGCAAGCCCGCTCCGCTTTCCCGCGACGAGTACAATAAGATGACTCGTCGTCCCGGTAAGGGCGATTCGCCCAAGCGTACGTCGGTTGATATTGAGGTCGGTACGTCCGTCCGCGTCACCGATGGCCCGCTTACCGACTTTGATGGCAAGGTTTCCGAGGTTAACACCGAGGCAGGCAAGCTCAAGGTCACGCTGATGATCTTTGGCCGCGAGACGCCGGTCGAGCTCGACTTTAACCAGGTCGCTGTCATCGCTTAAGTTTTCGTCCGTTCGCGCGAGCGTGCTTCTTCTGTGACTGCTCATCTCAGGAGTGCTTCTAACACGTGCGTGCTTACGATATAGCAAGTACTTCACACTCGTGATTCGAAAGGAATGACCATGGCTGAGAAGAAGGTTGCCAACGTCATTAAGCTCCAGATTCCTGCTGGTGCAGCAAACCCCGCTCCTCCCGTCGGCCCCGCCCTGGGCGCTGCTGGCGTGAACATCATGCAGTTCTGCCAGGCCTTTAACGCCGAGACGCAGGACAAGAAGGGCGACATCATCCCCGTTGAGATCACTGTCTACGAGGATAAGTCCTTCTCCTTCATCACCAAGACCCCGCCGGCGGCTCACCTCATCAAGAAGGAGCTGAACCTCAAGTCTGGTTCCGCTAAGCCCCAGGCCGACAAGGTTGGTCAGCTCTCCCAGGAGCAGCTCACCAAGATCGCCGAGATCAAGATGCCGGACCTCAATGCCAACGACATTGACGCCGCCAAGAAGATCATCGCCGGTACCGCCCGTTCCATGGGCGTCACTATCGCTGAGTAGCGATTTCTTATGGTAACGACGGGTGCTCCGACCGGGGCGCCCGTTAAATGTGTGCAATAGGGCACACGATACGATGTGGGAGGGCTCACGCCCGTTTAACCACAGGAGGTAATACACATGGCTAAGCATGGTAAGAGCTATAACGCTGCTGCCGAGAAGATCGACCGCGCCACGCTCTACACCCCCCTTCAGGCTGCCAAGCTCCTCAAGGAGCTCGACACCGCCAAGTTCGACGAGACCGTCGAGGCCCACTTCCGTTTGGGCATCGATACTCGTAAGGCTGACCAGAACATCCGTGGTTCCATCTCCCTGCCCCACGGCACCGGCAAGACCGTTCGTGTTGCCGTCTTCGCCGAGGGCGAGAAGGCCCGCGAGGCCGAGGCTGCCGGCGCCGACATCATCGGTTCCGACGAGCTCGTCGCCCAGATTCAGAAGGGCGAGATCAACTTCGACGCCGCTATCGCTACGCCGAACATGATGGCCAAGGTTGGCCGCATCGGTAAGATCCTTGGTCCCCGTGGCCTCATGCCGAACCCCAAGCTCGGCACCGTGACCATGGACGTTGCCAAGATGGTCTCCGAGCTCAAGGCTGGCCGCGTTGAGTACCGCGCCGACCGCTACGGCATCTGCCACGTGCCCCTGGGCAAGAAGTCCTTCTCTGAGCAGCAGCTCGTTGAGAACTACGCTGCCCTGTACACCGAGATCCTGCGCGTCAAGCCCTCTTCTGCTAAGGGCAAGTACGTCAAGTCCATCTCCGTGTCTTCCACCATGGGCCCTGGCGTCAAGGTCGATCCCGCTGTCCAGCGTGACTTCCTGGCTGAGTAACTAACAGTTACTGTCTGAGCAAAGCAAGCATTGCTAAAGAAACCCGGTTCCGCCTCGTGTGGGACCGGGTTTCTTGCTATCGCGTCAAAAGCACCACAAAGGGGACAGTGTCCTCTTTGTGGTGGTTACCAGAGTGTTCTGGCTGTTGAGGGCTCGATGGCTTCGTGGCGTTTGAGCTCGCGGCGCATGGTTTGCGAATTGAGCCAGGCTGCTTGCCAGCCACGGATGGGGTAGCGCGTCTGATCGAGCTCAAACTGCGTATAGCCGCAGGCGTTGATGATCGTCGTTCCACACACATGCTGCCGCTCGCGCTGAAAATCGTAACCGTAGCTTTGGTGTACATGCCCATGCACCATGTAGTCGGCCCCCCAGGACTCAAGCGCCGTGTTAAAGCACTCAAACCCTCGATGCGGCAGATCGTCCAAATCACCCATACCGGCGGCGGGCGCATGGGTAAGCAGAATGTCGCACCCGCCGACCATCCTAACCTTACGCGACAGCTTACGCATGCGCTTGGACATCTCGCGTTCGGTGTACATGTTGGCGCCGTCGCGATAACGCATGGACCCGCCAAGGCCCGCAATGCGAATCCCTCGGTACGTGTACACGCTGTCCTCTACGCAGATACATCCACCCGGTGCATGACGTGCGTAGCGGTCATCGTGATTGCCGCGCACGTAGATGAGCGGTTTGTTGATGACCGTAACCAAAAACTCAAGATAGTCCGGGTCCAGATCGCCGGCGGACAAAATCAGGTCGACTCCCTCAAAGCGTTCCTTGCGAAAGCACTCCCAAAGGCATCGTTCTTCGGTATCGGCTATGGCAAGGATTTTCATAGGGCAGGGACTTTCGGCTCATCGTCGAGCTGCGGAATGGTGCCTACCACGTTGTCCGCCAGCCAATTCATCTCGACAATCTGCGTGCTCGGCAGCGGAGGGAAGCCTTCGATCTGTACCACGCCGTTCTGGCTGTGGAGCTCGCCGCCAAAGGGGTTGATGGATCCCTCAACAATGCCGTTGCGGAGCAACTGCACGAGTTTGCGCGTTTGGTAGGGTAGGCCCGGAGCGTAACGGATGTCGATAACGCCGGAGCTCATGCCATACCAGTAGTTGACAGCGCGCACTTGGTTGTCGTCGCTGGTCTCGTCCCACGTGCCGTGAAGAAGGCTGCGAACGATGAGCTCGTAGTAACGGCCCCAGTTCCATACGGGCATGGCGATGCCGGTGACTTTGCCGTCGACCAAGCGGTGAAGCCCGTAGGCCGTTGGGTCTTCGAGCGACTTTGACATGTCAGCGCCGGTCATGACGCTTACGCCTTCGCGGCACATGGCTTCGGCAAGACCACCGGCGGGAACATCGCCCCAGGTGAGGATGACCTGCGCGCGCGGGTCGAGCAGCGAGGCGCCAATCGCAAAGGCGTTGATCTCGCTGAGTGCGCCCGAGGCGAAGACCGACGCGTGGTAACCGATGCGGTGGTTGTCCGCCATGCTGGCCGCAAGGGCGCCCAGCAGAAACTTGGCCTCGTACATCTTGCCAAAGTACGAACGGACGCTTTGATGGGGAAGGCCGATAGAGCAGTTGAGGAACCGAACCCGGGGATACTCAACGGCAGCCCTGAGCGTGTATTCCATCAGGCGGTGCGAGGTCGAGAAGATGACGTTTGCTCCATGTTTGACAGCCGTTTCCACGGCGGCGTAGAACACATCCGGATCGTGACAGTCCTCGAACGCCTCGGTGCGCACGATACCGCCAAAGTGCTCATCGAGATACTGACGCCCTTGGTCGTGCAGGCTGTCCCAGCTCGACGTCGCACAGGGGAACTCATGGATAAAGGCGATGCGCAGGGGGTTGGCCGTCGAGTAGACGGTCTTGCCCATAAAGAAGTTGAGCACGCCAGAGGTGGACTTGGCGGGCGTCTCCTCCTCGTCGACGCTCGGTGCTTCGACAAGATCGACCTTGTCCTCGTCATTTTTGCCGGCAATGACCAGCTCGCGCCAGATCTTGCACAGGCGGTTTACGACGATATCCGTTGGCGTATCCAGCAGGCGGTCCTGGTTGTACACATTGAGGTAGACGAGCATGGCGTCGGCGGGCGTAATGTCCAGGTGATCGCCGCCTGCGCGAAAGTGGGCACGCTTAAAGAGCAGGAAAGTGTGGCGCAGGTAGTCGACCTTTTTCTGCGGCCATTTTTCGATAAGGTTCTGACCGAGCATCTTCGCGAGCGTTTCGTAGCTTCCCTCACGCGAGAACTCGATCTCGTATAGGGGGCAGACGCGCCAAAACGCGCAGAACTCGCCGTACAGGCGGCTTTCGACGGAATCCCATGTGCCGGGGTAGAGACGGGTGACCTTGGCCGAAACCGTCGGGGCGTCTAGGAATTTGAGGACACTGACGCGTTTGTTGCCTTCTTGGACATAGAACCGATGCATGAACTCGGTGACGATGACGGGGTCGCGATAGCCCTCGGTCACCTGGATGTCGTAGAGGTTGGACCACTTGCGGGCGAACTCGGTGCTAAACGGAAGCAGGGGCATAAAGTTACACGAAAAGGCGGACTGACGGCCCTTGGTGACCGTGCCGACGACCATTTCGAGCGGAATATCCCGCAGGCCGACATTCTCTCGCTGACCTAAGGGGAGCTGAGCAACCAAGCTATCGAGGTCCGTAAGGTATGGATGCTCGCTTTGGCTAATGGCGCGTCGACGTCCTTGCTCGCCGCGCTTGCGTGCTTGACGATAGGCCTCTTCCATAATGTTGCTCCCTTAGTCGTTTAAACAACTATATGAACCATGGTACCACGAATGAAAACCACTACAAAGATGCCTGACCCCTTTGCGGTGGTTTAGGCGATGATGGGGGCGATGGCGCGGATGCAGGCGTCGGCAGCGGTGAAAGTGGTGCTGTCGTCGCTGACGATAAAGATGATCTTTCCTTTGATGCCAAAGTCGCCGATTTCGCTAAAGAGCACGTAGGGCTCTTTGTCAAAGCCCGAGATGGGCGAGACGGCCGTTTTGGTTGCGCTCGTGAGCTCGTCTGCCAGCACGTCAAGGGAAGCCCACTTAGACGTGTCCTTTACGGCAACGGGCACGGCCACGCGTCCAAAGGGCATCAAATGCACGAGCGTGTTCTTGGAGATGTTGGAGTTGGGCACAATGATGGTCTGTCCACAGGCATCCTCAATCGTTGTATGACGCCAAGTGATGTCTTGGACCACGCCGGATACGCCGCCGACCTCGATATTATCGCCGGGTTTGATGATGCCCATAAAGGTCACTTGCATGCCGCCGATAAGGTTTGACAGCGTGTCCTGAAAGCCGAGCGAGATGGCGATGCCGCCGACGCCAAGAGCGGCGACGAGCGCGTTTGCGTTAATGCCAAAGCAGTTGTCGAGGATAAAGCTGCCGCCAATCATCCAGATGACGGCGCGCGCGATGTTGATGAAGATACTTGATGCCGGAAGCGGGTTATCGTCTCGGTTAAGCAGATGGTTCAGGGTCTTGGATACGACCTTGGCGGCGACGGCGGTGCCTATCGCCAAGATGACGGCCCAGATGATGTTGTGGACCCACCGGTGCTCAAAGAAATGAAGAATCGGCTCAAACAATTCCATGTAGGGAAAACCTCCTAATGATCGTCCAACCATGATACCCACCAAGAAGCCCGTCCGATCAAATTCGGACGGGCTTCTGTGCTCGATATAAGGTTTACGCGGCGGGGCTGCAAGGCCCGGCGGTGTAGCTTAGCGTCGACGCTTCCAGATAATGCCGAGGATGATGACGATGATGCCGCCGATAAGGCACGCGCCAACTACTGCCAGCGTGCGGTCTCCCGTTGCGGCGAGCTTACCGCTCGTCTTCTTGGTGCTGACCTTCGTGGTCGTCGTGTCCGTCTTAGGCGAGGGCTTAGGCGTCGGGGCCGGTGTGGGCGTGGGGTCCACGGCTGCGGAGCCGAAGCCGATGGTGCCGGCGAGCCCGGCCATCTTGCTCTCCCAGCCGTTCTGCCCGATCAGCGCCCTTAGCGCTGACTCGCAGGTACCCCACTCGGTGTACTTGGTGGCGTGTGCAAAGGTGGGAAAGTCGGTCGTGTTGGTGATGATGTAGTTGTTGGTGGCGACGGTATAGGTCTTGGCGGGGTCGAGCGTGCTGCCATCTTTGGTGAGTGTGGCACTCACAATGTGCTTGCCTTCGGGCTGCGTCCAATCAATCGTCACGTTGATGCCGCCAAAGGAGAGAACGCTGCCAGAGTCATCGCGCCACTTGTACTTGTCTTGCGCCTCCTGCTCGGTGTGACCGGCCGCCACATAAGCCTGCTGAAGCTCGTAGCTGTCGTTGCAATCGTCGCTGATTTGTAGCGAGTGCTCGAGCGCTGCGAGGAAGTCCGCGCCGGTCATGGTCCAGGTCTCCACGGTGTTGCCGTAGGGCGAGATGGCGATGACGTTGCCGGCGGTCACGTTGCCCGCCGCGATGCCGCCGCGGATGCCGCCAGCGTTCTCGATGGCAAGGTCCGCGCTCGTCAGGGCAAGATAGGAGCCGCAAATCACATGGCCGATGGTCTGGGCCTTGGTGGTGTCGCCCTCCTTACTGGGGCGGAAATCGGTGGTGCGCACCATTTCCCAACCATGCGTGCCTGCGGCGTCCTCGCCGTAGAAATAGTTGGTGGTGGATGTGCCGAGCACCTTGTTCGATTCGTTTTCAAAGGCCTCGTCGAGCGGCTTGATCTTGTTGCGGACGTCTTCAAGGCGGCTTTGGTAGTCGGAGCCCTTGTCGGGGTCTGCCAAAAGGTCGTTGACGTTCTTGGCGGTGTAGAGCTTCTCGTCGCTGCCGTCTGCAGGGACCGTGACCGTGTCATCGTCGGTCGTCTCGGTGCCATTCGTGTCGTATTTGTACGGAATGGAAAGCAGTCCCACCTCGGCAAAGGCACTGCCCGCCTCGACAACGTGGATTGTCTTGCCGTCGGCTCCCGTCACCTTCTCGTTAAGGTTGATGTGCTCGTGGCCTGCGATAAGGGCATCGACGCCACGGAGTCGCGTGGCAAAGGTCTTGGCGTCGAGCGTGTGCGCGATACACACAACAACATCGCAGCCCTCCTTGCGCAGCTGCTCTGCCTCGGCATTGATGGCGTTCGCGGCACCCGAGAACGACGTACCCGCGACCAGGTCCGCGCGCAGCGAGGATCCCAGCGACTCATCCATGGCACCCACGACGCCGACCTTGATTTTGTAGTCGAATGTGGAGTGATCTTCGCTATCCTCCCAGGTGCGATCGAGCGTCTTCGTGATGCTCGAGCTCCATACGCCGCTCTTAGACTTCGCGTTCGCGCAGAGCATGGCGAAGGGCGTGCCGGTGGTGCTGTAGCCGGTCATGGCGCGGAGTTTGTCCGCGCCGTAGCTCCAGTCGTGGTTGCCTGGCGTGGTCGCGTCGTAGCCGTCGGCGTAGAAGGTGTCCATGAGCTCGGCGATGCTCTTGCCCTCGCTCATGGTGGCGAAGGACTGTCCGTGGAAGGTGTCGCCCGCATCGAGCAAAAGATCGGGGGCGCTGTTTTGGGCGCTATAGAGAACCGCCAGCCCATCAAAGCCCACAGTGCCGGTGCCCTTGCTTGCGTTGTAGCTGTACTTGTAGCTGCCGTGGATGTCGTTGGTGTGCATGACGGCCACGGAGCCGTCAATAGCGGCGGGCAGGTTCCCCGCGAAAGCGAGGCTTGGGATGCCTGCGAGCGCGCCGGCAAACAACGCGGCGGCTAACGCAAGGCGGGGGAGTCTTTTCATGGCAGTTTCCTTAGTCCTTAGCCAGAATGTCTGGTTGAATATCGGATTATCGACATAATATGCGAAAACCGCCGCAAGGGCGTCTGCCCCTTTGCGGCGGTTTTGACGTTTGCGCAGATAAAACCTACCAAAATAAACCTGTCCCTTTTTGGCAGGTTTTAGCTCAGCAGCATGCGGTCGTTGGCGAGCTCGCCGCCCGAGACCTCCTCGAACTTCTGTAGCAGGTCGGCTACGGTGAGCGACTTCTTCTCATCGCCCGCCACGTCGTAGATCACGTGGCCTTCGTGCATCATGATCAGACGGTTGCCCAGACGGATGGCGTCGTTCATGTTGTGCGTGACCATGAGCGTGGTCAGGTGGTTCTCGTCGACGATCTCCTCGGTCAGGTTGAGCACCTTAGAGGCCGTCTTGGGGTCGAGGGCCGCCGTGTGCTCGTCGAGCAGCAGCAGGCGCGGCCTGGTGAGCGTGGCCATCAGCAGGGTGAGTGCCTGGCGCTGGCCGCCCGAGAGCAGGCCGACCTTGGCGTTGAGACGCGTGTCCAGACCAAGGTCCAGGCGCTTGAGCAGCTCAACGTACTCATCTTTCTCGGCCTTGGTGACGCCCCACGAAAGGCCGCGACGCTGGCCGCGACGCTTGGCGAGGGCCAGGTTCTCGGCAATCTGCATGTCGGCAGCGGTACCGCGCATGGGGTCCTGAAACACGCGGCCCAGGTACTTGGCGCGCTGCGACTCGCTCAGGCGCGAGATGTCGGTGCCGTCGAGCTCAATAACGCCCGAATCGAGCGGGTACACGCCGGCGATCATGTTGAGCAGCGTGGACTTGCCGGCGCCGTTGCCGCCGATCACGGTTACAAAGTCGCCGTCATTCAGGGTGAGGTCGACGCCGGTGAGCGCGCGCTTCTCGGTGACGGTGCCCTTGTTAAAGGTCTTCTTGACGTGCGAGAGCTTAAGCATCTGCCTCATCCCCCTTCGTGTAGGAGCTGCGGAGCTTATAGCGCTCCCAAACCACGGGCACGCACAGGGCCACAGCGACAATTACGGCGGAGAGCAGCTTCATGTCGTTGGCGTCCATGCCCAACTGCAGCACGATGGCGCGGATAAGGAAGTACACCACGGAGCCAAAGACGGCGGAGGCAAGACGGACGCTAAACTGCGTGAGGCCGCCGGGCAGCAGACGGCCGAGCACCTCGCCGATAACAATGGCGGCAAGACCGATAACGATGGCACCGGTGCCCATACCAATGTCGGCATACTTTTGGCTCTGGCAGATGAGCGCGCCCGAAAGGCCGATGAGGGCGTTGGAGAGCACGAGGGCGATCATCTTGGTGGAGTTGGTGTTGACGCCCAGAGCGCGGATCATGTACTCGTTGTTGCCGGTGGCTCGCAGCGCCGAGCCGATCTCGGTGCCAAAGAACCAATACAGGATGGCAACGATAGCCACGGCGAGCAGGATGCCCAAGATGATGGCAACGGTGGACTGCGGCAGACCGGTCATATTGCTGACGGCCGAGAACACGGTGCCTTTGGCAAGAATGGGCGTATTGGACTTGCCCATGATGCGCAGGTTGATGGACCACAGGCTGATCTGGGTGAGGATTCCGGCGAGGATCGCAGGAATCTCAAAGACGGTGGTCAAAATGCCCGTGACGGCGCCCGCGATGGCGCCGGCGCACATACCGGCCAGCACGGCGAACAGCGGGTCGACGTTGTTATTGACGATGAGCACAGCGCAGACGCAGCCGCCGAGGGCAAAGCTGCCGTCGCAGGTCATATCGGGAATGTCGAGCAGGCGGAACGTGATAAACACGCCAAGCACCATAATGCCCCAGAGGACGCCCTGCGAAACGGCGCCCTGCAATGCAATGAGCATGCTTCATACCTCCTAGGATAGGGTGGACACGTGATTCACCATAATAGCGGTAACAATGCATAGAAGAGTTACGGACAGACGTTTTGTTTTACCTGAAACAAGCAGGGCGGACGCCGGTCTACAGCGCCCGCCCCTGTGGCTCAGATATTGAATAACGCGGCTAAAGCGCGAGCACGGGCTCTAGACGCATGCCGCGTATGGCATTACGCGTCCAGGGCGGAAAGGTCGATGCCCAGGGCCTCGGCCATTTCGTCGTTCTTGACGACGACCAGGTCCTTGCTCGAGAGGTGCTTGATCGGCATATCCTCGGGCTTGGCCTCGCCCTTCAGGATCTTAACGGCCATCTCGCCCGCGGCGTAGCCCAGGTCCTCATAGTTGATGGAGAGGGTGAACAGGCCGCCGGCCATGCACATACCCTCCTCGCCAGTCACGAAGGGAAGCTTGTTTTCCTTGCAGATCTGGCCGACCTGCGAGGCACCCGCGGCGATGGTGTTGTCGGTGGGGGAGTACAGCGCGTCGACCTTGCCCACGGCAGACTCGACGACGGACTGAATCTCGTTGGAGCTCGAGACGGTGAAGTCAGTGTACTCGAGGCCCAGCTTGTCGAGCTCCTTCTTGGCGGCCTTGATCTGGACGTCGGAGTTGGACTCGGCGGTGCAGTAGAGCAGGCCGACCTTTTTAACGTCGGGCAGGACCTTCTGCATCATCTCGAGCTGCTCAGCGACCGGGGTGAGGTCGGAAGCGCCCGTGACGTTGGTGCCGGGCTTGTCGTTGTCCTGGACCAGGCCGGAGGCGGCGTAGTCGGTGATGGCGCAGCCCACGATGGGGATATCGGCCGTGGCGCCGGCGGCAGCCTGCGCGGCGGGCGTGGCGATGGCATAAATCAGGTTGACGTTGTCGCCCACAAACTTGTCGGCAATGGACTTACACGTGGACTGGTCGTTCTGGGCGTTCTTCTGGTCGATCTTGACCTTAAGGCCGCTCTCCTTGATGGCCTTGACAAAGCCGTCGTTGGCGGCATCGAGTGCGGAGTGCTCAGTGAGCTGCAGAACGCCGATGGTGTAGTCGGAACCGGCGGCAGCAGAGCCGGAACCAGAGTTGCCGCCGCATCCGGCGAGCGGGGCGAGCGCGAGCAGGCCAGCGGAGACCAGAAGGCTCCTGCGGCTGATGGTGATGTCCTTCATATCATTACCCCCAGTATAAAAATGGCTGGAAACACTGCACTGGGACAAAGTGCAAGTGGAACTATAGTAGCGCTGATGTCCATTTTTACAACAGCCTGGCGGGTTTTTTAATACAGAATCGGATGGGCGGTACGGGTAGTCGAATGGGCGGCGGAGGGTCTTATGCGGCGGAGGAGGCGTCATCATCCTCGTCCAGGGCGGCGAAGAGCTTCTTGCCGTCGAGCAGGCGCGTGCTGACGTTTCTCATACGGGCGATCTCGACGGTGCGCAGCGTATCGTCGGTGCCTCGGGCGTCGTAGACCGTTCCCAGCAGATACGAGATGCCATCGCGCTGCCTGATGGCAAAGGGACGGAGTGTCATCCGTGCTGCTTCGGTTTCGCCACGTGCCGTGACGCTCGAAATATCAAAACTCACCGTGGTTCCGTGGTCGATGGCCTGCTCGACGAGCTCGCACGTGTCGATGCGCTTGATGGGCGTGCGTGTTGCCTTGGTAGCCTTGCTGCCTGCGCTTGGAGCAGGTTCGGGTGTATCGAGATAGCCGCGAACGTCGGCACTCGCCATGGCAACTAAGTGCTGCGCCATGCTCTTGCGGATAGCGATAGGCGTGGAGCGGTTGCGCATGACCATACCGTGGAGCCGGATGATCTCTTCGTCGGTGAGCGGACGGGTAAGAAGTTTGTAGCCCACGCCGCGTTTGTACTCAATTTCGTATCCGGCATGGCGAAGCGCGGAGATGGCGGTGTAGATGCTGCGCCGCGCCGCCGAGATGGGCATGCGGGCGGGGTCGTCGGGATGGGCGAGGCGCCGGATCAGCTCATCGGAAAGCATGGCCTTGTCTTCGCCGGTGTTTTCGCTCAAGAGCTGCAGGATACGAACGGCGCGATAGGCTGCCATCGAGGCGGCGCCTCTAGTCGTGGTGTCGTAGGTTTCAACAGCGGCTTCGGTCATGGTGCCCACGTCCTTTCCGTTTTGGGTGGCGACGGTATGGAGCCTAGGACGTGGGGCTTTCCCAGGGGCGCAGGGCGCTCTGGGCGGTCGGTAGTCGTCGGCAAACGGCGGGTCGAGTTTTCAACAGCCCTGCTCAACTGACCAAAACCTTGCCAAAAGCTTGACGGATGCTGTTGAAAAAAGCGTCTCTCGACCGATGTCGAGAGACGCTTGTACGATGAGCGTTGGCGTGTGGCGACGCGAGCTAGTGTCCGACGATTAGAAGTCGGCGTTGCCCACGGTGCGCGGGTGCGGCAGGACGTCGCGGATGTTGCCCACGCCGGTCAGATACATGACCAAGCGCTCGAAGCCCAGACCGTAGCCGGCGTGCTTGCAGGAACCGTAGCGGCGCAGGTCAAGGTAGTACTTGTACTGCTCGGGATTCATGCCCAGGTTCTTGATGCGGGCCTCGAGCAGATCCAGGCGCTCCTCGCGCTGGGAGCCGCCGATAATCTCGCCGATACCGGGCACCAGGCAGTCGGCGGCGGCGACGGTCTTGCCGTCCTCGTTCATGCGCATGTAGAACGCCTTGATCTCGGCTGGGTAGTCGGTCACGAAGGTCGGTCGCTTAAAGTGCTCCTCGGTCAGGAAGCGCTCGTGCTCGGTTTGCAGGTCGATGCCCCAGCTCACGGGATAGTCAAACTTGTGACCGGCGGCGACGGCCTGCTCCAGGATCTCGACGGCCTCGGTGTAGGTAACGCGGGCAAAGTCGGAGTTGGCGACATGGTCCAGGCGCTCGAGCAGACCCTTGTCCACAAACTTGTTGAGCATGTTGAGCTCGTCGGGGCAGGTGGCCATAACGTCCTTAAGGACGTACTTGAGCATGGCCTCGGCGTTATCCATGTAGTCGTTAAGGTCGGCAAAGGCCATCTCGGGCTCGATCATCCAAAACTCGGCGGCGTGGCGCGTGGTGTTGGAGTTCTCGGCGCGGAAGGTGGGGCCAAAGGTGTACACGTCGCCAAAGGCCATGGCAAAGTTCTCGGCGTTGAGCTGGCCGGACACGGTGAGGCTTGCATGCTTGCCAAAGAAGTCCTGACTCCAGTCGACCTCGCCAGACTCGGTGAGGGGCGGATTTTTGGGGTCGAGCGTGGTCACGCGGAACATCTCGCCGGCGCCTTCGCAGTCACTCGTGGTGATGATGGGGGTGTTGACGTAGACAAAACCCTGCTCCTGGAAGAAGCGGTGGATGGCGGCAGCCGCGACAGAGCGGATGCGGAACACGGCGCGGAACAGGTTGGTGCGCGGGCGCAGGTGCTGCTGGGTGCGCAGGAACTCGACGGTTGCGCGCTTCTTCTGCAGCGGGTAATCCGGGGCGCTCGTGCCCTCGACCTCGATGGAGGTGGCAGAAAGCTCGAAAGGCTGGGGCGCATCGGGGGTCAGTTTGACGGTGCCGGTGCAAATGAGTGCGGCCGAGACGTTTTGATGGGCGATCTCGTCGTAGTTGTCGAGCGCCTCGCGGTTCATGACGACCTGCAGGTCGCGGAAGCAGCTGCCGTCGTTGAGCGTAACAAAGCCAAAGTTCTTCATGTCGCGGACGGACTTGACCCAGCCGGCGACGGTGACGGTCTGGCCGCCGAGCGACTCGGCATCGGCATAGAGCTGCGCGATTTTGGTGCGGTTCACGTATCCTCCCATAACGGTTGAATGATAGTTATCCATACAGTTCGATATTCTAGCAGCTCGGCTCATTTGAGCTATACAGATAAAGCATTGGCGGGATGGTTTTTCAAACGAAAAGCGCCCGCGGCCAAATGGTCGCGGGCGCTTGACGAGGTGCCTTTTGGCTGTGTGGCGTGGGGCCTGGCTACTTGGTCTTGGCAACCAGCAGCGGGTCGCCAAGCTTGACGAGCGGGTTGCCGCCGATAAGCGTTCCAGACTCGCCGACATGGTCGATGCTCTTAAGACGATCGAGCTCGGAGACGATGACGGTCACGATGTCCTCGTGACCAGCGGCCTTAATGGCCTCGCGGTCGAAGCTGATGAGCGGCTGGCCTGCCTTGACCACATCGCCCATCTCGACAAAGCGGGCAAAACCCTTGCCGTTCATTTCCACGGTGCCCAGGCCAACATGGATGAACACGCGAAGACCGTCCTCGGTGATCATGCCAATGGAGTGGTTGGTGACAGTGGTGGCACCGATGCGGCCGTTGGCGGGCGCATAGATGGTGCCGGTAATGGGCTCGATGCCATAGCCCTGGCCAAGCATGCCCGTGGCGATCGTCTCGTCGGGAACCTCGTTCAGGTTGACGAGCACGCCGTTGACGGGGGCATAGATGACGCCTTCGCGGGTAGCGAAGCTTGCTGCGGGCGGAACGGACGCCTCGCCGGTCGAGGTGAAGGTGGACTTAAGCGAATCGAGCAGACCCATAGTTGCCTCCAACTTAAATAGGCGCATATC
>CABSYW010000046.1 GCA_902482035.1 uncultured Collinsella sp.
GTGGGCTCGGAGATGTGTATAAGAGACAGCGTTCTCTGCGATGTCCCCGATGCTAGCGGTCGCCTCCTGCACCGCCGTCGCGGCGGTGCTGGGTCTCGGCGTCGGCATCGGCATGCCCGTGTCCAACCTTGCCGCCCAGACGGGCGCCGATCCGGCGGACGCCGGGCGCGCCACCTCCATGGCCATGTTCTTCAGGGGCTTCGGCGGCACCGTCTCGACTGCGGCGTGCGGCATGCTTGCCCCCGCCGCGACCGCCGCGGGTACGGCTGGGGTGTTCGGCGCGGTGTGCGTGGCGGCCGTCGCCGGCCTGGTCGCGTCGCGGTTCATCCCGAGGGAGATCCCCTCGTAGGCGCGGCCACTTCTCGGCTCTTTCGCAACCGGGATGGAGATGCAAGGGACGGCCCCTTGCCCGGGGCCGGGGCGGGGAGTCTCGGCTGCCGAGGGCGGCCCGGCATTGCCGCCGGGCCATCCCCGTCATGAGGTCATGCTCGACATCTCCTCAGCCTTTCGGGATTGGCCCGAAGTCGAGAAATTTCCATCAGCTTCCCGTCGGTCGATGACCGGTTCACCACGCAGGAAGAGCGTGACGGAAGGTCTCGCAAAAAGGCTCCGAGCGCGGCGTGCTCACGCCCGTCGTGGTGCGCCCGAAGGGGGATGGCTGCTACGAGCTCGATCATGTGCGAGGAGAAGACGAACCAGTCGTTGCAGATCCAATATGGATCTCGCCAACCTCGGCAAGCTGCTCGATGAGTGGAAGTCCTGTCGGGTCGTCTATTTCAACACCACCCAGAATGATGGTGTCATCGCGCAGGTCGATCTGTGTGTTGAACACAGCGAGGTTAAAGCCAGAGGCTACAAATCCGATAGCAGCCAGGACGAGCCCCGTGGCAACAAGCCCACCCGCTACGGCAAGGTAAATCTTTTTTACGCTGGACATGTTTGCACTCCTTCCTATGCCGTGAGCGGCGCCGCTTCAGCGACCCTGCGGCTCTTATTGCCTCGATCTTTCCAGAAGGGCGAAACGGCTTTCTTCGCCCAAAGGGCAGAGAGGCGCGCGATTTGCTTGGACGCCGTCCAGGCGCCGGCTCCCGCGAGAAGCGCCACACCGATGGAAGCGAATCCCATTCCCATCGAGGTTAAAACGTACGGAACATGCACGATAATGATGCCGTCCACGGCGAACAGGAGCCCCACCACGCCCGCGCCCCCGAATGCCGCGGCCACGATCCACACGCAGAGCGCAAGAACCCAAATGCAGATGTAGACCGTAGCGGCAACGGCGACGAACGCGAGCAGCAGCGGAATCCATACCGGAGAGCCCACGATGGCGAGCGCCCATAGAAGCGCCGTGCTCTTGCGCTTGGTCCTCGCAATTGCGCGCGGCACGGCGGGCAGTTCGTCGAGCGTTGCCTCGGCGACCTCACCGAGCGTGCCCATGGCGGCCACAGCCTCGGCCTCCGTCATGCCGTCCTCCATACGGTCGGCGATGACCTCCGCGTAGAACTCCTGCGTTTCCTTTACCTGATCTGCCGGCAGGCAGGCCAGAAGCTCGCCCAGCCGGTTCAAGAACTCATCGCGCGTCATGGTGCGCTCCCTTCACGTAACGGTAGATCTCCTGCACGGATGGCCATTCGGCGAGGAACTCGGCGATACGCTCATGCCCGGTGTCCGTGATGCGGTAGTACCTTCGCAGCCGCCCGTTGTGCTCGGCGGAGCGCGCCGTGATGCACCCCGCCTTCTCCAGGCGCTTGAGCAACGGATAGAGCGTGGACTCCGTGAGCCCCATGCTCGCGGGCACGTCCTTTACGATCTGATAGCCGTAGGATTCCTCGCCCGAGACGGCCGCGAGTACGCAGGCCTCGAGGAAGCCGCGCTTCATCTGTGCCTCCATCCGCACACCTCCTTTCGTAGTATACTGTGTAACACCTACTATATGACACATAGTATATGATGTCAACAGTTGTCGTAGTCGTTGGGGACGTTCTTGAATGACTAGTCGTTTAAGAACGTCCCCAACGACTACTTCTATACAGCAAAAAGGGGTGCTGACCATTTCGGTCGGCACCCCTTTAAGTTGCGGTGAAATAGGGACTAAATGGGGGCTCTAGACGCCAAAACAGCCCCTATTCCACCGCAACTTCATGGGGATGTGTGACAATGCCCGTCGGAAAACATCTGCTGTCATTGGGGGTCTATCTATGCTGTACGAGTTTTGTGCCGAGAACTTTGAGCGGGTGCCGGCGGCCATCGATGCCGGTGCAAAGCGCATCGAGCTGTGCGACAATCTTGCCGTCGGTGGTACCACGCCTTCGGCTGGCGTTATCAGCGCTACGGTCGGCTATGCTCACGAGCATGACGCGCGAGTGATGTGCATGATTCGCCCGCGTGGCGGTGACTTTCAATACAACCAAGACGAGCTGCGCATGATGGAGATGGACTTGGGCCTTGCCGTGAGCGCCGGCGCCGACGGCTTGGTCTTTGGCTGCTGCAAGCCTTGTGCCGGCGGATGGGCGCTCGATGAGCTTACACTCGGCGCCCTCGTGATGGCTGCGGGCTGCGCGACCGAGGAATGCAAGCGCGAGCCCATCGACATCACCTTCCACATGGCCTTCGACCAGCTCTCGCCCGAGGCTCAGTTCGATGCCGTCGACACACTCGCCGACTGCGGTATCACGCGCATCCTGACGCATGGTGGCGCTGCCGGAACGCCGATCGAGGACAACCTGGATCACCTGTCGCGTCTTATCGAGTATGCGGGCGACCGCCTGACCATCCTTCCCGGCGGTGGCATTTCCACGGCCAACCGCGATACCGTGGCGGCGGCACTGGGCGTCTCCGAGCTCCATGGCACCAAGATCGTGCCGATGGAGGTATAACCCGTGGCGCTGGTATTTGACGTTCAGCAGGCGAACGGTAAGCCCGACGATAACCGGCGCCCTGGCACCGCGTGCCCCTTTTGCGATACCGAGGAACTCGCCAATATCATCCGGCGCGACGGTGGCTGTATCTGGCTCGAGAATAAGTTCAAAACCCTGCACGCCACCCGTCAAACCGTGCTGATCGAGTCGGCCGATCACGATGCCGACCTGGTGACCTATGCGCCGGACGAGCTGCATCATGTGATGCGGTTTGCCCTGGGTTGCTGGCAGCAGATGATCGATTCACAGCAGTATCGAAGCGTGCTCATGTATAAAAACAAGGGTCCGCTCTCGGGCGGTAGTCTCGTTCATCCGCACATACAGATTGTGGGTTTGGAGCAGGAAGACGGCTATGCGGCACTAGCCCCCGCCAATTTCGAAGGCATCAATGTCTGGCAACAGGGGAGAATCTCGGTCAATATCTCAACCGAACCGATTATGGGGTTCTTTGAGGTCAACGTTTCAGCCCCGCAGGGAATCGCCGCCAGCAGTGGCACGCGAGACCAAGCCGAGGCGGATCTCTTCGCCGATGCGATCCAGGCAGCTCTGCGCTATATCCTGTAAGAGCACCACGGTGGTCGCGCAGAGTCGTACAACTTGTTCTTCTATCACTTGGGCGGTCGGACCATTGCCAAGGCGCTGCCGCGTTGGGTGGTTTCGCCCTACTTTGTCGGCTATCGTTTGGCCCAGGTCAATGCCGAGACAACGCTCGATATCGATGCTGAGCGCCTGCGTGCGCATCTGGAAACGATCGTATAGCAAGACTGACACCCGCGTAATGCGGACAGCCTAGCGTGCCATGGCGTCGCGGCCGGCCTCGACCCGCTTGCGCTGGGCGGCGCGCTCCTCGCCGGTCAGACGCTCAAAGAGATGCCCGATAAGCGAAGCGAGTACCTGCTGAAACAGCGTTCCGCACATGACGGGAAACACGACTTCGCCCGGAAAGTACTGCATGGCGATGACGGCGCCCGAAGAGATGTTACGCATGCCGCAGGTAAAGCACATGGTAGTCGTCTCGTTATATGGCAGATGGAGCGCGCGGGCGACCAGAAAACCGATGACAAAGCCGCTGATGGCGAAGACCAAAATAAAAAGGGCGACTTCCAGGCGCACCGCGTTCATGTGCAGCACGTACTCGCTCATGGCGGTGGAGTTAGACGCGATAACGCCCATCATCATGAACTTGCAGGCGGGCGAGAGCGCGGGAGAGAGCTTCTCGTGTCCCCATCCACGCGTGAGCTCGTTGATCACGATGCCGAGCACGGCGGGGATGGCGATCATAAAGGCCATGTCCTGCATCATGCTCGGCACATCGATCGAGACGGTGGCGCCCAGCAAGAGCTTCAGCGTGAGCGGAATCGTCACAGGCGAGATAACCGAGGACGTCAGGATAATGGTGAGCGCGAGCGGGCCGTTGCCGCCGAACATGCTAATCCACATAAAGGCAGTGACCGCCACGGGTACGCTGTACTCGAGCACGATGCCGCAGACAAGGTTGGGATTGGAGCCAAAGAATAACGATCCCATGGCATAGGCTGCTATGGGAATGAGCGCCGCCGAGACGAGCAGCGCCAAAATCAGGTGCAGCGGACGGCGGAACACCTCAGCTACCTGGTGGAAGGTGTTGCTGAGTGCACCTTGGAACGTCATAAAGGCGAAGAGGGCGGGAACGATGGGCTTGAGTACGCCGATCTGCTGGGGAAAGAGCACGCCGAGCGTTACGCAAATCGGAACGATGACCTGCATATGCCCCGCGAGGAACTTTCCCAGCCCAGCCCATTGCTTCATATGCCCCGTGACTCCCTTTATCCGCGAACTCGTTTGTATGGATATGCTAGACGCTCGTATGTGTCCGTACGGCTGAAACGCTCGATTATTTCGAGGCCATTACAACCATCGTTTACCGAAACCACGGCGTGCTGCGAGGCTTTGCGTCCGTGCCGCACGGTATAATAAATCCGTTCAACAGATCTGCCTGCCGAAGCGGGCATACACAGAGGACTCATCGCTATGAACCGTGAGAGGTATCGCGGCGACCTGCCCCTATCGGGGGTGGGCGCCTATGTCATCGCTTAAGACGACGCATCGCTGGGCGGTCGCTCAGCAAAACCCCGAGCTCGAAAAGGAGCTTTCGGCTGGTCTGGGCATACCCGGGCTGGTGGCGCGCATTATGGTTGCGCACGGCATTGCCTCGATTGAGGAAGGACAGCTATTTTTGACGCCTTCACTCGACCGTGATTGGGCCGATCCGCTCGTCATTCCGGGCATGTCGGTCGTTGCCGACCGCGTCGAGCGTGCTATTCGCAACCACGAGCACATTGCGGTCTTTGGCGATTTTGACGTTGACGGTATTACGTCGACCTGCCTGTTGACCGAGGCGCTGCGCACGTTTGGCGCCGATGTCACGCCGTTTATTCCGCATCGCTTTGACGAGGGCTACGGTCTTTCGCGCGCGGCGCTCGACCGCGTTAACGAGCTCGCTCGTCCCCAGCTGATCGTGACCGTCGATAACGGCATTGCCGCCAAGGAAGAGGTTTCCTATCTGAAGAGCCTGGGGATCGATTTGGTGGTCACGGACCATCACGAGCCCTCCGATCAGGTGCCGCAGGGCGTACCCCTGACCGACCCTAAGCTCGATGACGATGGTCCTTCGCGTGAGCTTGCCGGTGCCGGCGTGGCACTCAAGTTGGTGCAAGTCCTGGGCGAACGTCTGGGCAAGCCGTCGTATTGGCGTTCGCTAATCGAGGTCGCGGCGCTGGGCACCGTGTCCGACATGATGCCGCTCACGCCCGAGAACCGCGCGCTGGTTGCCGAGGGCATCCAGCAGATGCGCGTAACCGCTCGCCCGGGCTATATCGCGCTTGCCGCGCTCGCCAAGGCGGACCTTTCGAGCATTACGGCGGATGGCCTGTCATTCTCGCTCATTCCCCGCTTAAACGCTGCCGGTCGCATGGCTGATCCCAAGCTGGCGCTCGACCTGCTGCTTGCCCGCGATCCCATCGAAGCAAGCGCACTGGCGGCTGAGCTCGAGGAAATCAACCGCCAGCGCCGTGAGATCGAGGCGGAGCTCACGCGCGATGCCATGGCAAAGGTCGAGGAGACCTATGACGGTGGACGCGTGATCGTCGTGGGCGGCGAAGGCTGGCACGAGGGCGTCAAGGGCATCGTGGCAAGCCGTCTGACCAACCGCTACCACGTGCCGGCGCTGCTGTTCTCGATCGAGGACGGTATCGCGCGCGGCTCTGGTCGCTCGGTGGGCAAAGTTAACCTGTTTGACGCCATCGAGCGCTGTTCCGACCTGATGATTCGTCGCGGCGGACATGCTGGTGCGGTGGGTGTGACCATCGAGGCATCCAAGCTCAATGAGTTCCGCCGTCGCCTTTCCGCCGTGTTGTCCGAGCTTCCCGCCGAGGACTTTGAGGACACCGACGAGGTTGCCGCCACGGTCGACCTTTCCGAATTGAATATCGAGACCATCGAGCAGATTTCCCGCCTTGAGCCGTTTGGCCAGGGTAATAAGGTGCCGCTGCTGGCTGCCGAGGGCGTGACGATGTGTGATCGCGCCGTGGTGGGTAAGACCGGCGAGCATATGCGCTTCGTGGCGACGGATGGCGCTGCGAGTGTGCCGGCCATCATGTTTCGTGTACCGCAGATCGACAGGCTTATCAATTGCGACAGCGCCGTCGACTTGGTGTTCGAGGCCGTTGCCGAGCATTGGCAGGGTCGTGTGAAGCCCAAGCTCATGGTCAAGGATGTTCTGGTCCGCGATAGCACGCTGCCCAGCGTCGACGATCCGGCATGCGAGCTTCGTCGTGGCGTGCAGCCGGTGGACTCCGATCTGCGCCTGGAGTCGCGCAAGCGCGAGACGCTTGCCCAGCTTTCCTATACCGAGCTCACGCGCTCGCTTATCCATAGCTTTATCGGCTCGAACCAGCCGCACCGCGCTCAGGTCGAGGCGCTCGACGCCTTGGCCGATCACCAGAGTGTCTTGGCGGTTATGGGAACGGGCCGCGGCAAGTCGCTCATCTTCCATGTGCATGCCGCGCGTGAGGCGGTGCTTCGCGGACGTGCGAGCATCTTTGTCTATCCGCTGCGTGCGCTTGTTGCCGACCAGGCCTATCACCTCTCGTCGACGATGGCCGCGCTCGGCATTGGCGTTGGCGTGCTGACCGGCGAGACCGTGGAGGCCGCACGCGATGACGTGTTCGCCGGCCTAGCTTCGGGCCGCACCGGTATCGTGCTCACGACGCCCGAGTTCCTATCTATCCACCGTGACCGCTTCGCGCGTTCGGGCCGCATCGGCTTTGTCGTTATCGATGAGGCGCATCATGCCGGTCTTGCCAAGGGCGGCGACCGCAGCGCCTATCTCGATATGCCCGATATCCTCAAAGCCCTGGGCGACCCGGTCGTTATGGCTGCGACGGCCACCGCGACGGCTCCGGTCGTGGCCGAGCTTGCCCGCATGCTGCCGATCACTCGCACGGTGGTCGACGAGACGGTGCGCGAGAACCTGCAGCTCGAGGACGACCGTGATCTTGCAAGTCGCGAGAACCGTTTGGTGTCGATTGTGGCGACGGGGGAAAAGACCGTCATCTACGTCAATTCGCGCGACCAGTCCGTGGCGCTCGCCAAGACGTTGCGCAAGCGTGTGCCCGATTGCGCAACCCATATCGCGTTCTATAACGCGGGGCTTGCGCGTTCCGATCGCCGTCGCGTGGAGGAAGCATTCCGAGACGGCAGCCTCAGCTGCATCGTCTCGACATCTGCCTTTGGCGAGGGCGTCAACCTGCCCGATATCCGCCATGTCGTGCTCTACCACATGCCGTTTGGCGGCATTGAGTTTAACCAGATGAGCGGCCGCGCCGGTCGCGATGGCCAGCCCGCCGTGATCCATCTGCTCTATTCGTCGCGCGACGCCCGCATTAACGAGCGCCTGCTCGACTGCTATGCGCCCGAGCGCGACGAGCTCGTCACGCTCTATCGCGCGCTGCAGACCATGTGGCGCTCCAACCGCGGCAAGACGGGGGACGATTCCTTTAGTGCGAGCGATATCGACATCGCGCAGATGTGCCTTGCCATCGATGCCCGCACCCCGGTCGACGAGCGTTCGGTGGCAAGTGGCCTGGGAATCTTCGAAGAGCTTGGTTTCTGTCGCGTTTCGGGGTTTGACGACACCCGTCGCATCGCGATGGCCGAAAACCCCGGCCGCGTGCAATTGAGCAGGTCAATTCGCTATTTGGAGGGCTTGCGCTCGCGCATGGAGTTCTCGGCTTTCCGGAGCTGGGCGCTCGATTCGTGCGCTTCTGATATGCTAGCCAAAGTTAACCGCCCGATCGTACCGCGGGCCTAGGGGAAGGGGACCTCGATGGATGCCGCAGCCCGTACCGCCCATGATTCCACCCTCCAGCCGTTTTCGGAGATGGAGCACTATAAGCATGCCGATGAGCTGCCGCCCGAGATTATGGCGGACAGCTACGACAAGCTGGAGCGTCTGTGCCTCAAATATATGAATGAGGACGACTTTTCTAAGGTTGAGCAGGCCTACTGCTTTGCTGCCGAGAAGCATTGCAACCAAAAGCGGCGCTCGGGTGAGATGTACATCAACCATCCCGTCGAGGTGGCCATCATTCTGGCCGATCTCAAGATGGACTGTGACGTGGTGTGCGCCGCGCTGCTGCACGATACCGTCGAGGATACCGAGACTTCGCTTGCCGATGTTTCCGGCCTGTTTGGCGATACGGTGGCCGAGCTCGTCGATGGCGTGACCAAGCTCACCAACATCGAAGTCGACAGCATGGACGAGAAACAGGCCCTCACGCTGCGCAAGATGTTCCTCGCCATGTCCAAGGACATCCGCGTCATCATCGTTAAGCTTGCCGACCGTCTGCACAACATGCGCACCCTTGCAGCCCTGCGCGAGGATCGTCGCCTGTTTAAGGCTCGCGAGACCATGGACGTGTATGCACCCCTGGCCGACCGTCTGGGCATGAGCTCCATTAAATGGGAGCTCGAGGACCTGTCCTTCTTCTACCTTGAACCCGACGCCTACCAGCGCATCGCGCGCATGGTGGCGGAGTCGCGCGAGGTCCGCGAGCGCTATCTGGCCGAGACCATCAAGACGCTTACCGATGAGCTCAACCGCATTGGTCTGGAGGACTTCCAGATCAACGGCCGCTCCAAGCACTATTGGTCCATCTATCAAAAGATGAAGCGCAAGGGCAAGGAGTTCTCCGAGATCTACGACCTGGTGGCGCTGCGCGTTATTACCCATTCGGTGCGCGATTGCTACTCCACGCTCGGTGCGGTACATACGCTGTGGCACCCCATGCCTGGTCGCTTTAAAGACTATATCGCCATGCCCAAGGTCAATAACTACCAGTCGCTCCACACGACGGTCATCGGCCCCACGGCTCGTCCGCTCGAGATTCAGATTCGAACCTACGAGATGCATGAGCAGGCCGAGTACGGCATTGCCGCCCACTGGCTATATAAGAAGTCGGGCGGATCGTCTGCTTCCAAGACCAATGACGCTCAACGTTTGGACGACCAGATCAACTGGCTCAAGCATTCGCTCGATTGGGCGGCTTCCGACGAGATCACCGATGCCAAGGAATACCTGCACTCGCTGAAGGTCGATCTGTTCGATCAGGAGATCTTCGTCTTTACGCCCAAGGGCGAGGTCATGGCTCTTCGTGCCGGCTCCACGCCGCTCGACTTTGCCTATGCCGTTCACACCGAGGTGGGAAACCATTGCGTCGGCGCCAAAATCAACGGTGCGGTGGCTCCGCTCACGCACGAGATTAAGACGGGTGACCGTGTCGAGATCCTGACTAATAAGAGTTCCAAGCCGTCGCGTGATTGGCTCAAGATCGTTAAGACACCTTCCGCCAAGTCAAAGATCCGCCGTTACTTTGCCGCCGCGACCAAAGACGATGACGCTGCTGCCGGCCGCGATATACTGGCCAAGGACCTGCGCAAGCGCGGGTATGGCATCTCTACGCCGCGATCCACGCGTGCGCTCAACGCCGTGGCGGAGCAGTTTAACTTCAAGCAGCTCGAGGACCTGTTTGCCGCCGTCGGCGCCGGCAAGGTTGCCCCGCGCGCTGTGGGCAATAAGGTCGAGCAAATCTTGGACCCCAAGCCCGAGGAACAGCTCACCAAGGCCGAGGCTATCGCCGAGGTCGTGAAGCAGCCCGCTCGTGGCTCCAACCGCAAGCCGCAAAAGCGCGGCAAGAGCGCCAGTAACGGCATTATCGTCAAGGGCGAGAGCAACAGCGGCCTGCTGGTCCGTCTGGCGCATTGCTGCAATCCGGTGACGGGCGACGATATCGTCGGCTTCATCACGCGCGGTCGCGGCGTCTCGGTGCATCGCGCCAACTGCCCCAACGTTAAGGGTCTTATGGAACATCCCGAGCGCATGATCGACGTGGAGTGGGACGGCGCTGCTGACACCCTCTTTCAGGTCGAGATCGTGGTCGAGTGCCTGGACCGCATGGGCCTGCTCAAGGATGTCACTATCGCCATTGGCGATGCGGGCGGCAATATCCTTTCTGCCGCCACGTCGACCAACCGCGAGGGTATTGCAACCCTGCGCTTTATGGTCGAGATTTCGGACGCGAGTGGTTTGGATCCGCTGCTGGCTTCCATCAGCAGTGTCGATTCGGTCTACGACGCTCGCCGTCTTATGCCCGGCGAGGGCGGAGCGCAACTCAAGCGCCGTGTGTAGGTGCGAGAGCCTCTCAGCATCATAGATATTGGTTACGTTCGAGGCATCGTTTGGTGCCTCGAGCGTATTTTAGAAGGAGGGTATGCGCATGGACGATATGACTTTGGACCTGACACCCCGAGGCACGGCTTCGATTGAGGCGCTCGTCAACGGCCCGATTCAGACCAACAGCTACGCCGTGATTTCGAATGACGAGTGCTTAATCGTCGATCCGGCGTGGGAGGGCGAGCGTCTTGTGGAGCATATCCGCACCGCGCATCCCGAGGTGCGCGTACTCGGGTCTGTCTGCACGCACGGTCATGCCGACCATGTTGGTGGGGTTGCCGGGGTTCGAGCTGTCGTTGGCGACAGCGCACTATATGAGTTGTGCGCTAAGGACGTGACGGTACCTCGCGCAAATATCGAGGAGCAGCGCGCCATGTGGGGTATCGAGACGCCCGATCCGGGTGAGCCGACGCGCTTGCTTGCCGAGGGCGATACAATCGAGGTGGGCGACGTCTGCCTGCAGGTGATCGAGACGCCGGGGCATACGCCGGGCGGCATCGTCCTGTTCGCCGCGACCGAGCAGGGAAACATCGCCTTTGTGGGCGACACGCTTTTCCCGGGCAGCCACGGTCGTACCGATCTTTCCGGCGGTGACGAGGCGGCGATTATGCGCTCGCTCTCCAAACTTGTCAAGATGCTTCCGCCCGATACCGTTTGCTTGACGGGCCATGGCGATTCGACCACGATGGCGCGCGAACTTATGCAGAACCCGTTTATGCAGATGTAGGCTCGAAGCCGTCTTCCGAACCACGAAGACCGCTCAATCGTCAAGCTATTTTCCCCAGTGGGTCGATTCTGTGGGGCAAACGGTCAAAATTTGTCCAATCGGATGGTATTCGTGAACAAACGAACGTTTATGCTCGGGTATGTCGTGGTAAAATCTCAGGCGTTATCGGAGCAACCTTACAGGAGGTTTCTTTTATGCTCGTCAACGCAGCAGACATGCTCAAGAAGGCTGAGGCCGGCAAGTACGGTCTCGGTGCCTTCAACACCAACAACCTCGAGTGGACCCTGGCTATTCTCCAGGCCGCCGAGGAGGCCAAGTCTCCGCTGATCCTTCAGTGCACCGCTGGTGCCGCTAAGTGGATGGGCGGTTTCAAGGTCTGCGCCGACATGGTCAAGGCTGCCGTCGAGGCCACGGGCGTTACCGTTCCCGTCGCCCTTCACCTCGATCACGGTTCTTACGAGGACTGCTTCAAGTGCATCGAGGCCGGCTTCACGTCCATCATGTATGACGGCTCTCACGAGGAGACCTTCCAGCTTAACCTCGACCGCACCAAGGAGCTCGTTGAGCTTGCCCACTCCAAGGGCATGTCCATCGAGGCCGAGGTCGGCGGTATCGGCGGCACCGAGGACGGCGTGACCTCCAGCGGCGAGCTCGCTGATCCTGCTGAGTGCAAGCAGATCGCTGACCTGGGCGTCGACTTCCTCGCCTGCGGCATCGGCAACATCCACGGCGTGTATCCCGCCGACTGGGCTGGCCTTTCCTTCGAGCGTCTGGGCGAGATCAAGGCTCAGACCGGCGACCTGCCCCTCGTTCTGCACGGTGGTACCGGCATCCCCGAGGATCAGATCAAGAAGGCCATCTCCCTGGGCATCTCCAAGATCAACGTCAACACCGACCTGCAGCTCGTCTTCGCCAAGGGCGTCCGCGAGTATATCGAGGCTGGCAAGGATCAGCAGGGCAAGGGCTTTGACCCCCGCAAGCTCCTCAAGCCTGGTCGCGACAACATCGTTGCCCGCACCAAGGAGCTCATGGAGGAGTTTGGCTCCGTCAACAAGGCGTAAGCGTCGCTAAACTTCCCGCCGGAAGCCCCGTCTCCCTACACTGTTTCCTTTGCGCTCACCTGGCTTCGCCAGAAGTCGCGCCAAGGAAACAGTTCCGGGGGACGGGGCTTCCTTCGTTTAACGCCGCAGGGTTACTGGGCTGAATTCATTTTTTTTTGACTACCGTTCGGCGGTGTTGATGGGTCCTTTTTGGGGCTTTCTTTTTATCTCGCTACAATGGGCTTCAAGCGTTCTAGTGACTTGGAGTTTTGGTATGGCTGTTGTTAATGTGCTGCCTTCGGATGGGAAGGTCATTGACGAGGGTCCTGTTGGTTGCTCTGTTGATGTTTGCAATGATGACTTCCGTTTTCTAGATGTTGGCTTGCCACCCGAGATTCTGCGTTTAAAGGACGCGGGGTATCTTTCGCAGGCTATTGAGGCTTGCGACCGCCTACTTGCCCAAGATCCCGATCCCTCGCTTGCTGCCTGCGTTCGTGCCGAGCGGTATCGCATGCTTGAGACGCCGCTTCATTTTTCGGTATCGCGCGATCGAGCTATTGCGATGATTCGCGAGGAGTGGCCTGAGTTTACCGAGGAGCAGTTTGACGATCTGATCGACCGTAAGCGTATTGACTGGCGCTTTATCGATGGCGAGCTGTTCGTTCTCGACAACTTTCTCGATTCGCTTCGCGTATATCCCAAAGAGGTCCCCGGCATGCGTCCCGATCCTACGGACGGAATTGCACTGCGCAACGAGATGCTCAAGGAGATGGAGTCACAAAACGGATTGACTCGCGTCATTACGCTTAAGGCGTCCTTGTCTGTCCCCGGCGCTCTAGAGGGGGAGACCGTTCGCGCTTGGCTTCCCGTTGCCGCCACCTGCCGCCAACAGTCTCAGGTCGAGATTCTCGACATGACGCCGGAGGGTGCTGTTGCTCCCGCGAATACTTCGGCGCGTACCGCTTCGTGGTCTTCTTCGAGTGAGCGCTCATTCTCGGTGACCTATCGCTATCAAATCGATGCCGCTTATCGCGATGTCTATGGGGGTGCGCTTCCGGCGCATCCATGTATGGACGCGCCTCTGCCTGAGGATATTTCTGAGGACCGTCCGCACATTGCATTCACGCCGTATCTGCAGCAGCTGACGGCCGGTGTTGTTGACGGACTCGAGGATCCGCTCGATCGCGCCCGTGCTATCTATGATTACCTGACGCAGTATATCGACTATCGCTATCAGCCGCCGTACTTGCTTTTGGGATCAATTGCCGATGACTGCGCGCATTCGCTTCGCGGCGATTGCGGTGTTATGGCGCTTACGTTTATCACCATGTGCCGTATTGCCGGTGTGCCCGCCCGTTGGCAGAGCGGCCTGTATGTTGCGCCCAATTCGGTGGGGTCGCACGACTGGGCAGAGTTCTATACGCCGCAGACCGGTTGGCTCAACGCCGACGTGTCATTTGGATCTTCTGCTCGCAGGATGGGGGAGGAGTGGCGCCGCCGTCACTACTTTGGCAATCTCGACCCATGGCGTATGGTGGCCAACAATCGATTCCAGGCAGAGTTTGAGCCCTCTTTCGACGGCATGCGCGAGGACCCTTACGATAACCAGATGGGTGAGGCTTCGGTCGACGGTCGCGGATGCCGTCAGCGCGAGATGCTACGCACGGTCGAACTCATCGAAATGCTCGAAGTTCCATTTTCGGACTAATCGGTAGAAAGCTGTGATAAACTAACTCACGCATTACGTGCCCGAGTGGCGGAATTGGCAGACGCAGTGGACTCAAAATCCACCGTTGGTAACAACGTGCGAGTTCGAGTCTCGCCTCGGGCACCATACATGCAAGTGAGCGTTCAAGGGGGTTGCGGCCCCCTTTTTCGTGCCGAACTCGCGTGAGCGCGCGAAGCGTTAAGCAAACAGGCCTGCGGCCTGTTTGTAGCGGAGCGTGGCGAGGGCGCCATGCGCCCGAAGCCCGGGGCTTCGCGAAGCGAAGGCCCTTCGAGTCTCGCCTCGGGCACCATACATGCAAGTGAGCGTTCAAGGGGGTTGCGGCCCCCTTTTT
>CABSYW010000047.1 GCA_902482035.1 uncultured Collinsella sp.
CGGCAGCCGTCAGATGTGTATAAGAGACAGGGGCGTAAGTAGGCGAGGGGCGGGAGAGGGTTGCTTGTGCGATGGGTGCGGCGCGGCCGCGCTTGGCCAACGGTGCCTGGGCACATCCTCGGCAGCTTATCCTAGAGCTTGTGGTGGCGCTCTTCTTTGCGCTCCTCGGCCGCCTGCTCCTCCTGCTTAAAAGCGGGGTCGTCGGGGGTTACCAGCTCGTCCTCGTGCGTGCGCTTGTTGTAATGGTGGCGCAGCACGGGCTCAAACAGGTGCAGGTGCTTGGCGAAGGCCGCCGAGCCAATGGCGAGCACGGTAAAGATGAGCACGCGCATGGGGACCTCGACCTGATTGATGGCGGCGGCGCCGGCCGAAAGCATAATGCACCAGGCGTAGATGAGCAGTACGGCCTGCTTTTGGTTGTAGCCCTCTTGAATGAGGCGATGGTGGATGTGGCCCTTGTCGGCCTGCCCAATGCTAATGTGGGCGCGCTTGCGGCGCACGATGGCACTAAACGTGTCGATGATGGGCACGCCGGCCACGATGAGCGGGATGATGAGCGAGGTGAGCGCGGCGGTGCGGCTCACGTTGAGCAGCGAGATGGAACCCAGTGCAAAGCCCAGAAGCAGCGATCCCGAGTCGCCCAAGAAGATGCTCGCGGGGTTGAAGTTATAGTGCAAGAAGGCGAGGCACGAGCCAAAGAGCGCGATGGAGAGCGCGGCGGCGTCGATGCGGCCCGAGAGCACGGCGACCGAAAACATGGTGAATGATGCGATACCGCAGATGCCCGTGGCCAGGCCGTCGAGGCCGTCGATAAGGTTGATGATGTTGGTGAACGCCACCAGGTAGATCACGGTGATGGGGTAGGCGAGCCAGCCGAGCATGATCTCGCCGGGGGCAAACGGGTTGACGATGACGCCGATGCGCAGGCCGCCCACGCAGGCGATGAGCGCGGCGAGGACCTGGCCGGCGAGCTTTTGCTTGGGCTTGAGCTGGTAGACGTCGTCGATCGCGCCGGTCGCAAAGATGACGGTAAAAGAAAGTGCAAGTATGGGGTAGCTGATGTGCAAGAGGGGATGGGGCACCAAAACGGGCGGCCAGCCCAGGTACCAGGTGCCTAGGATCTGCACGATGCAGGCGACGACGAGGCCCAAAAAGACCGCCGTGCCACCCATGCGCGGGATGGGTTTAGTGTTGATGCGGCGCTTGGAAGGATAGTCGACGGCGTCGAGCTTGATTGCCAGGCGCTTGACCAGGGGCACCGCAAGGAAGGTCGTGATAAAAGCCACGACCGCCACGCAAAGGTACGGTATGAAGCTCGTGGAGGAAGCCATGAATCGATAAACCGCCAAGCGTCGAAGGAAAAGGTCAAATGATGCCACGCCGCAAAGGGTATAGCTGACCCATGATACTCGACCAAGGAGGGTGTGAGGAATTGCACGGGGCGATAATCACGTGCTTACCAGATATTCGAGTGATGGTGGGGTTCTGCCTGGTGCCTTTTGGGGAATCCTGGCGGGATTTGCAATGGCGATTTTCGGCAAAAGAAAACCACCCCCCACGTTACGAAAATGAACCCACCTAAAACAGGTGGGTGCCCTCATCGACTGTTCCAGCGTCCTTAACAACGAAGGATACCTGTACTAGGTACGACTGTGTGGGCTCCCTAAATAAACGCGACGGTTCACCCAGTTGCTCCGCGGGGGGCGGAATACTTACATCATAAAGCGGCACTTTGTGGATTCCAGTCTTGACATTACAAAAATCGTGTCGGACGATTACGGCGCCTTGGGCTCGAGCCGTCTGTGCGGTTGGTCCTTTTGCGTTTGAGCTGCTGAATCGTTGTTTTGGAGCATGTTTTTATGCCGACGTCGTTGACCGAACTTTTTTCGCCCGCCTGCCATTTGTGTCCGCGCCGTTGCGGCGCGGCGCGCGATGAGGGTGCGTGCGGCGTATGCGGTGCTAACGACACGCTCAAGGTTGCCCGCGCCGCGCTTCATATGTGGGAGGAGCCGCCTATCTCGGGTGAGGCCGGTTCGGGCACGATCTTCTTTAGCGGCTGCTCGCTCAAATGTGTCTATTGCCAGAATCACGAGATCTCGACGGGCAATTTTGGGCTTGAGATTTCGCCCAAGCGCCTGGTCGAGATTATGCTGGAGCTGCAGGACCAGGGTGCCAACAATATTAATTTGGTGACGGCGACGCACTACGCGCATCTGCTGCCGGCTGCGATTGCCGCGGCACGGGCGCGCGGGCTGGTCATCCCCATCGTCTATAACACGAGCGGGTATGAACGCGCGAGTGCCGTGGCGGCGCTCGGCGATCTGGTCGATGTGTGGCTTACCGACTTTAAATATGCCGATGCGGGGCTTGCGCAGTCGCTCTCCCATATAAAGGACTACCCGCGTGTGGCTGTGTCGGGCCTGGCCCAGATGGCGCGCGAGATCGAGCTCCGCGGGGGAGAGCTGGTGGACGAGGAAGGGCTCATGAAGCGCGGCATGATTGTGCGCCATCTGGTGCTGCCAGGACATGCAGACGATTCGTGTCGCGTACTGGACCTGGTGTGGCAGACGGTGGGCGATGTGCCGATCTCGGTCATGAACCAGTACACGCCCAATGCGCTCATGCGCGAGCAGAGCGGCGACCTGGCACGCGCCGTGACGCGCGAGGAGTACGAGCAGGTGCTCGACCATGCCGATGACCTGGGCTTTACGACGATGTTCTGGCAAGAAGGCGGCGCGGTAGACGAGAGCTTTACCCCGGCCTTCGACACCACCGGCGTCCTCACCAGCGCAAAGTAGTGCGTTCGCCGATGATTTTTCTGGGATGGGGATTAAAAAATCATCGAGTGGAATGCTTGCTCGAAAGGTAGTCAAAATGGCCCCGTCCCAAAAAGACTGGGTATTGGGCGTTGACAGTTGGCGAGCCGTAGGTAAAATATCAACTTGTCCTGGGGACGTAGCTCAGTTGGGAGAGCGCTGCCGTCGCATGGCAGAGGCCGAGGGTTCGACTCCCTTCGTCTCCACCCTTGGATTTAATAAGCCGTCGACATTGTGTCGGCGGCTTTTTTTGAAAGGAAGGGCTGCACGATGGCCGAGCTTGAGTCCCAACCACTGTCTGACGAGGAGCGCGCCGAGTTGGAAGAGCTCCGCGCCGAGAAGGCCCGCCGCGAGGAGCAGGAAAAGGCCCGTCGCGAGCGTGAGGAGCTGGCTGCCCTGCGTGCCGAGCGCGCGAAGGCCGAGGAGGCCGCCGCGAACGCCGTGCCCGCGCCCGCGCCCAAGCCCGCCGCCGCGAAGCCTGCGCCTGCCGCGCCCAAACCTCAGCCTAAAAAGGCCGCCCGCCCCAAGCCCGCCGAGCCCACGCCGAGCCGTGACGAGATGACCTTTGCCCAGCGCATGGTCACCTCCAAGGAGCCCACGGGCGAGAATGAGATCCCCGGCATGGCTCCGGCTCAAAAGATCATCATCGTGCTCGCCTTGGTCGCATTTGTCGTCTTTATGGGCTACACGATTTTGACCAGTATGGGTCTGCTCTAGCCGATTCGCGCTGGGCGCCATGCCTGAACACTCTGCCTTGTCCAACCCTCAACTTCTGCACAACGCATCCGAAAGGTCGCCCCATGGCTTTGACCGACATCTCGCATCCCACCGACATTGCAATGCTCACCGATCTGTACGAGCTCACTATGGCCCAGGGCCTATGGGAGAGCGGCAAGGCCAATGAGCAGGGTTGTTTTACCGCGTTTTACCGCGACCATCCCTTTGGTAGCGCCTACGCCGTCATGTGCGGTACCGCCGAGCTGCCCGAGCTGGTTGAGAACCTGCGCTTTACGTCCGAGGACATCGACTATCTCGCCTCGCTCCAGGCCCCGGCCGGCGGTGCGATGTTCAAGCCTGGATTCCTCGACTACCTGCGCGATTTTCGTGCGCACGTGAACATTGACGCCGTGCCCGAGGGCGAGCTCGTTTTTCCGCGCGAGCCCATGGTGCGCGTCACCGGCCCCGCGCTGGAGTGCCAGCTGCTCGAGACGGCGCTGCTCAACATCGTCGGCTTCCAGACACTTGTCGCCACCAAGACGGCGCGCGTGGTGTTGGCGGCGGACGGCCGTCCCGTGGCGGAGTTTGGCCTGCGCCGTGCCCAGGGCCCCGATGGCGGCCTGGCCGTCGCGCGCGCGAGCTACGTTGCCGGCTGCTCCTCTACGTCCAATGTGCTCGCCGGTCGCCGCTACGGTATCCCCGTCTTTGGCACGCATGCGCACAGCTGGGTGATGAGCTTCGATTCCGAGCTCGAGGCCTTCCGTGCCTTTGCCAAGTCGAGCCCCAAGAACTGCACGCTGCTCATCGACACCTACGATGTGCGTGAGGGCTGCGAGCATGCCATTACGGTTGCCAAGGAGATGGAGGCGGCGGGCGAGCGCCTGTCGGCTATTCGCATCGACTCGGGTGACCTCGCCAAGCTCTCCAAGTATGTCCGCGGCCGTTTTGATGTCGAGGGCCTGCCCTATGTGGGGATCTCGGTTTCCAACGATTTGGACGAGTACACGATTCAGTCGCTGCTCGACCAGGGCGCGCCCATCGATAGCTTTGGCGTGGGTACCAAGCTCGCGACCTGCTACGACCAGCCGGCGCTGGGCGGCGTGTACAAGCTTTCCGCCCGCCGTGCGAGCGAGGCGGACCCGTGGACGCCGGTGGTCAAGCTCTCCGAGCAGCCCTACAAGCGCACGATCCCGGGCGTGCAGCGCGTGCGCCGTTATTACGACGGCTTTGGCGGCCCGATTTGCGACATGATCTATGACGAGGATCATCTGTCGGGGGAGGGCGCCGCGCGTGGCAATACCCTCGTGGCCGTGAACGATGCCGCTCTGGTGACCGACGTTTCCGAGCTTGAGTATCGCGAGCTGCTGGCGCCAATCGTGCGCGATGGCAGCGCCGTTGCCCCGCGCGAGAGCATTGAGGACGCACGCGAGCGTTGCACCTGGGCACTGGACCATCTTGATCCGGTCTACAAGCGCTTCCTGTACCCGCAGACCTATGTGGTGGGCATGGAGCAGGGCTTGGCACAGGTGCGCGACGAGCTCGTGCGCAAGAACATGGCCGCGGCTTCCGCCTTCCCCTGGGCTCACTAATGAAATGATCCCTTGGGGACGGAGGAAAACGGATCATTTTCTCGCCCGCCTGCTCAACATTCGATTGGTTTGACGTATGACGACTTCTTATAAAACGATGGTGGTAAAGATCGGTTCGTCCACGGTGGTGGGTGCCGATGGCAAGGTCAACCGCGCCTTTATCGGCGGGCTTGCCGATCAGGCCGCAGCCCTGCGCAAGCTCGGCTGGCGTCTGGTCGTGGTGAGCTCGGGCGCTATCGCCTGTGGCTATCCCGTGCTGGGCTTCGAGCGCAAGCCGGTCGGCGACCTGCCGAGCCTGCAGGCCTGCGCCTCGGCCGGTCAGTGCATCATCTCGTCGGCCTACGACGAGGAGTTTCATGCGCGCGACCTGCTCACCTCGCTCGTGCTGCTCACGCGCCACGATACGGCCCGCCGCACGTCCTACCTGCACGCGCGCGACGCCCTGCTGCGTCTGGTGGAGCTTGGCGTGGTGCCGGTTGTCAACGAGAACGATACCGTTACCGTCGATGAGATCAAGTTTGGCGACAACGACACGCTGGCGGCACTTGTAAGCTGCCTGGTCTCTGCCGATCTGTGCGTGACGCTCTCGGACATCGATGGGCTCTATACCGCCAATCCGCACGAGGACCCCACGGCCGAGTTTGTCCCGGTCGTGCATAAGATCGATGCCAAGATCATCGCCTCGGCGGGCGATTCTTCCACATCGGTGGGCACGGGCGGCATGATCACCAAGATCCGCGCGAGCCGCATTCTGATGACGGCGGGCATTCAGAGCGTGATCTGCTCGGGCGAGGAGCCCGATGCACTCGTGCGCCTCGCCCGCGGCGAGAGCGTGGGCACGCTGTTCGATCCGCCGGCGGAGCGCCTGGACATTGCGCCCCGCAAGCTGTGGATCGCGCTGGGTGACAAGGCGCATGGCTCGGTGACGGTCGATGATGGCGCCGCAAAGGCGCTGGTCAGCCGTGGTTCTTCCCTGCTTGCGGTGGGTATTCGCGAGGTCGATGGCGCGTTTGCCGAGGGCGATGTGCTCGACGTGTGCGACCCGAGCGGTATGGTCGTCGCCCGCGGTATCGCCGAGGCCGATTCGGACGTGCTGGAGCTTGCAGCCGGACGCTGCCAGGACCAGATTGCTGGCAACCGTCTGCTGGCAGACCTGGCCGAGAAGCCCGCGATTCACCGGGACAATCTGATCGTCTTCGCCTAACCAATTGACGCTGCAAACGCCCCTAAGCGGCAATCTGACGTTCAATCGTCGGGCATGACCAAAAGGTCAATGCCCTCCTCTTTCACGTCACCTTGCTCGCTTAGGGGCGTTTTCGCTTTCCGTTCTCTACCTGCGGCATTGTCGTTGCCGGCACTTGTTCGGCACTTGGGGACGTTCCTTTTGTGCCGGCAGGTGGGGACACTCCTTTGCTAGAAGATCTGACGCAGGTCTCCGCGGTTGAGGGCTTCGTCGAAGAGGTGCTTGAATACCACGCTGCCGTGCAGGCCGTCGTGCTCGAACTCGTTGGTCACCCAGGCATGCGAGTTGCCCACGCGGCTGAGCGTATCGAGCTGCAGGCCCGAATCCACGTACATGTCGTCGAAATACACCGCGGCCTGGAGCGGCACTTCGTTGCAGGCCAGGCGCTGCGGGTCGTAGATCTTGTCCCAGCTGGTGTCTTCCATCAGCAGGTCCATGGCGGGCTTAAACGGCTTAAGCTCGGGCATCTGCTCAAACATCCACGGGAACATGGCCTCGCCGGTAAACATGAGCGGGCGCGCGAGCGTGTCGAACTCGGCACGATGGGCCTTCTCCTCTGCCGCGGCCCAGCGAATGGGCATGGTGTCGCCGTCGGCGTAGATGAACTCATGTAGCGTCCAGTACAGCGGGTTTGTACGCGTGTTGGTGCGCTCGAAGGCGCGCATCAAAAAGTTGTCAGATACCGAGGCGTCGCAGGTCAGCGTGCCGTCGCCATCAACAAAAGCGTGATCGATAATCCAATGCATGCGCTCAAAGCTCGGCTTCATGCCAAAGTCGCTGCCCATGAGCTGTAGGCGCTCGACCGTCATCGGCGAGCCGTCGGGCAGCACGGGCTTCTGTTCCTCGAGCGCATCGGCCAGGGCTGCCACGCGCTCGACGTCGGCGGGGTAGCGGTCATAATACTGCTGCGTCTTGGCGGCCATGCGCGGGAAGGTGTGCGCGTAGACCTCGCTTGCGCTCGCCGGCACGTGGGGAATTCCGCCGCAAGTAAAGCTTGCCGCCACGCCCTCGGGGAAGAGCGACAGATAGCTCAGCGTCAAAAAGCCGCCGTAGCTCTGGCCGAGCGTGACCCAGGGCTTGCCGCCAAAGCCCACTAGGCGCAGGTACTCAAAATCGCGCACGATGGAGCTGGCAAGATGGCGCTTGAGGAAATCCGCCTGCGAGCGTGCTGTATCGGCGCCGGCGGCCGTTGCGCGATCACCCAGTGCCTTGATCGTGCGTCCGTCCACGCAGCTACTGCGTCCGGTGCCGCGCTGGTCGGGAAGGACCACGCGGAAGTGCTTGACGGCCTCCTCGATCCAGCCGTCGCTTGTGGGTGACAGCGGACGCGGGCTCTCGCCGCCGGGGCCGCCCTGCAAAAACAGGAGCAGTGGCAGATCGTCGTTGATGCGGTCGGGCGCGCAAACCACGCGGTAGAAGAGCTTGATGCTCTCGGGCGCGCCGGCGATGGGTGCCGGCATAGCGCCGCGGCGCATGGTGCTGCCGACGGCCAGGAGCATCGGCTCCAGGCCGCGCCAGTCAAGGGGGACGTCGATGCTGTGGTCCTCGACGTAAAGGCCGGGGACGTGGTACGAAGTGATGAGGGCCATGTGAGTCTTCCGTTCGTTGCGGTGTTTCGGGTTGACCAATTCTACCGCCGCGGGCGAGGCCATGCGCAAATCGGCTACCATGGTTGCAAACTTCTAGGAGAAAGGGCCGCCCATGTCGGTCGATATAGCCACGTATGTCCACGATCTTGCCGTTGCCGCCAAGGCAGCGTCGGCCTCGCTTGCCACGGCGAGCGATGAGCAGCGTCAGGAGGCCGTGCGCGCCATGGCCGCAGCACTGCGCAACGGTGTCGACTCCATCGTTGCCGCCAACGAGCTCGATATGTCCGCCGCGCGCGATGCGGGTACTTCGGCCGGACTGCTCGATCGCCTGCTGCTGACGCCCGAGCGTGTCGAGGGCATGGCCGCCGGCCTGGAAAAGCTCGCCGAGCTGCCCGATCCCGTGGGCCGCGTGCTCGACCACCGCGTGCTTGCAAGCGGCGTGGACCTGACCCGTGTGAGTGTGCCGCTGGGCCTGGTCGCTATGGTCTACGAGGCGCGCCCCAACGTGACGGCCGACGCCGCAGGCATCTGCATCCGTACCGGCAACGCCTGTATTCTGCGCGGCGGCTCGCTGGCCTATCACTCGTGTGCCATGATCGCCGAGCTGCTGGCCGATGCGCTCGAGGCCAAGGGCTTCCCGCGCGAGGCCGTGTCGATGATCGAGTCCACCGACCGCGAGGCCACTGGCGAGCTCATGAAGCTCCGCGGCATTGTCGACGTACTCATTCCGCGCGGCGGTGCAGGCCTGATCCAGCGCTGCGTGCGCGAGTCGCTTGTGCCGGTGATTGAGACGGGCACGGGCAACTGCCACATCTACGTGCATGAATCCGCCGACTTTGATAAGGCGCTCAACATTATCGTTAATGCCAAGACCCAGCGCGTAGGCGTGTGCAATGCCGCCGAGTCGCTGCTGGTCGACCATGCTGTGGCCGATGCGTTTTTGCCTGCGGTCGTTGCCGTGCTGCACGATCACGGCGTGCTCATTCACGGCGACGAGGCCACGTGCGCCGCGTGCGCCGACGCCGGCTTTGTGGAGGGCGATGACTACGTCGCCGCGACTGAGGAGGACTGGGGTCGCGAGTACCTGGCGCTCGAGATGAGCGTGAAGGTCGTGGCAAACGAGGACCAGGCCATCGCACACATCAATCGCTACGGCACGATGCACTCCGAGGCCATCGTTGCCGAGGACACGGACGCTTGCGAGCGCTTCCTGGATGCGGTCGATGCCTCGGCCGTGTACGCCAACGCCAGCACGCGCTTCACTGACGGCGGCGAGTTTGGCCTGGGCGCCGAGATCGGCATCTCGACCCAAAAGCTCCACGCCCGCGGCCCCTTCGCCGCCGAGGCCCTCACCACCTACAAATACAAGCTCCGCGGCACCGGCCAGGTCCGCCCCTAACGCCCGTGCAAGAAAAACCACCACAAAGGTGCCTTTCCCCTTTGTGGTGGTTTTAGGTGGCGTGGGCGGTTAGGCCTGGAAGGTATCGCGGTCGGGGGCGAAGGACTGCATGGCCGCGATGGTGCGGTCAAAGAGCTCGGGGAGCTCCCAGCCCAACATCTCGGCGCCCTGCGAAATCACGTCGCGCGAGCAGCCGGCGGCAAAGCGCTTGTCCTTGAACTTCTTCTTGAGCGACTTGGTCGTAAAGTCCATAACGCTCTTGCTCGGGCGCATGATGACTGCAGCGCCGATCAGGCCGGTGAGCTCATCGCAGGCAAACAGGATCTTTTCCATCTGCAGCTCGGGCTTGGGCAGCGAGGTGTTGAAGTCGGACGTGTGCGTCTGGATGGCGCGAATGAGCTCTGGAGACGCACCTTCGCCCTTAAGAATCTCGGCAGCATAGATGGTGTGGTTCATGGGGTCGTCCTCATGCTCCTCCCAATCCAGGTCGTGCAGCAGACCGACGATGCCCCAAAACTCCTCGTTCTCGGGGTCGAACTCGCGCGCAAAGTAGCGCATAGTGCCCTCGACCGTCTCGCCATGGGTGATATGGAACGGGTCCTTGTTGTGCTCGTTGAGCAGTTCGAACGCGCGGTCGCGGGTGATTCCGGCGGTAAGCGGCTCTGCCATAGGAGACTCCTTGTGCTCGTGGGTATCGATAAGAATGAATACTACTAGAACAAGAAAACCACCACAAAGGTGCCTGTCCCCTTTGTGGTGGTTTTGGCGCGGTTGGGTTAGTTGAGGGCGGCTTGGGCTAGGCGGGCTTCGGCGGCCTCCTCGGTGACGCCCAAGGCCACAGCGAACTCCTCGATGGAGCGGCGCTTGGCTTCCTTGAGTACGCGCATGTAGTAGGAGCTGGGCTTTTTATCAGCTTCCTCGGCCTGGCGAATGCGGTACATCATGGTCTTTGCCACGCGGACCGTCTCGGGCGCGCCCAGCTTGAGCTGCTGCTTAAAGTGCGTCTCCTCAAGCGAGCTGTTGCGCTCGGTAAAGGTGTCGCACTCCAGCTCGTCATAGTGGCTCAGCAGGTGCTCGGCATCTTGCTGCGAGATGGCGGCGTGCAAACGGTCGGCCTGCGCCACGGGGTACATGAGGATCGTCTGCGCATGTCCCTGCTTGGTCTCGAGCAGCAGCATGGGCTGCGGCGTATCGTCCCTAAAACCGACGACGGTGCAGACTCCCTGGCCCGGATGAATGACGTGTTGACCGATTGAGAACATGCTACCTCCAACTTATACGAATTTACGTATGTCTAGAATACCACGCTGACGTGCGCAAACCATCACTTTATGCAGGAAAAGCACACAACTCCGATAGGTAAGAGTATTCGATAAAAGACGCAGCTCATTCACACCTTTATGCATTTTCAACGCGTGCATAATTTGCAGGCAGACTGGCATCTTTGAGTGACTCCATACAAGCTGTAGTCAATTTTGTGCATATGCAATATCTATTAGCTTTACCCTGCGACAGTAGCTACCGCTTGTGATAGAGTGCTACAAACTCTGGCTTTTGCCCTACGAGTGACCAAGAGCTCGGGGGCTTTAACACAAGGAGGACCTATGCCCGAGAAGATTGAAGAGCTGGTACGCGCTGCGCTTGCTGCGGCCCAGGAGGCCGGCGACCTTTCCGCATTTGAACTTGACGATTGCGCCATCGAGCGACCGGCTGACACTTCTCATGGCGAGTGGACCTCCACCATGGCCCTGAAGTCCGCCAAGCTGGCTCACTGTGCCCCGCGCAAGATCGCCGAGGCCGTCGTTGCCCATATGCCCGAGGACCCCGCGATCGAGAAGGTCGAGATCGCCGGCCCTGGCTTCATAAACTTCTACCTTTCCGTCGCTGTCAAGAATGCCATCTTTGGCGAGGCCCGCGAGAAGGGCATGGACTTCGCTAAGTCCAACGTCGGTGGCGGCTTGAAGACCCAGGTCGAGTTCGTCTCCGCCAACCCCGTCGGCCCCATGCACATCGGCCATGGCCGCTGGGCCGCTCTGGGTGACTCCCTCTGCCGCGTTATGGATCACGCCGGTTACGACATCCAGCGTGAGTTCTACATCAATGACCACGGCTCTCAGATGAACACCTTCGGCAACTCCATCAGCACGCGCTATATGCAGCTTGCCGACATCATCGCCAAGCAGGGCGTGGATATCGACGAGGCTCACAAGCTGCTGATCGCTGACCGCGACGCCTTCGTTGCCGATGAGAACGATGAGCATCCCGAGACCCATCCGTACCAGGACAACTTTGCTGAGACCCTGGGCAAGGACTCCTACGGCGGCGACTACATCATCGATGAGGCCGCCGAGTTCTGGCGCACCGACGGCGACAAGTGGGTCGAGGCCGATCCGCAGGAGCGCATGGAGAGCTTCCGTGAGCGCGGCTACGTGAAGATGGTCGACAACATGCGCGACCTCTGCCATGCCGTCAACTGCGACTTCGATCGTTGGTACTCCGAGCGTTCGCTGTACGTGAAGGACACCGAGGGCGAGACCGCCGGCACCTCTGCCGTCGACCGCGCTTTTGAGAAGCTCGACAAGATGGGCTACCTCTATACCAAGGACGGCGCCCTGTGGTTCCGCTCCACCGACCTGGGCGATGACAAGGACCGCGTCCTGATCAAGTCCGACGGCGAGTACACCTACTTCGCCTCCGACGTTGCCTATCACTGGGATAAGTTCCAGCGCGTCGACCACGTCATCGACATCTGGGGCGCCGACCACCACGGCTACATCGAGCGCGTCCGCTGCGTCTGCGACGCTCTGGGTTACCCCGGCAAGTTTGAGGTTCTGCTGGGCCAGCTCGTCAACCTGCTGCGCAACGGCAAGCCCGTCCGTATGTCCAAGCGTAAGGGCACCATGGTGACCCTTCAGGAGCTCGTCGACGAGGTCGGCTCCGATGCCGCTCGCTACACGCTCATCTCCAAGAGCTCCAACCAGATGGTCGACTTCGATATTGAGGCCGTCAAGAAGCGCGACAACTCCAACCCGGTGTACTACGTGCAGTACGCTCACGCCCGCGTGTGCTCCATCCTGCGCCGTGCCGCTGACGTTACGCCCGAGCAGGCTGACGAGATGGGCATGAAGGCCATCGCCGCCAAGGCCATCGGTGAGAACGTCGATTACTCGCTGCTGACCGACCCGACCGAGCTCGCCCTTTCGCGTAAGCTCTACGAGCTCACCGACCTCATCGCCAGCTGCGCTCGTGACCGCGCCCCGTTCCGTCTGACGCACTTTGCCGAGGAACTCGCCGGCGACTTCCACAGCTTCTACGCT
>CABSYW010000048.1 GCA_902482035.1 uncultured Collinsella sp.
CCTAGAGTTCGTCGGCAGCGTCAGATGTGTATAAGAGACAGCCCCAGCAGCAGCCGACGCCTCGCGCCGCCGCTCCCGACCCGCTTGCCGTGGCAGACCCCTTCGCGCCTAGCGTCCCCGACCCCGCCGCTCCCATCCCGGTGCCGCAGACCGTCTCGCGTGACGCGCTTGCCGGCATGGGCGGAGCCGCCGCGACCGGTGCCGCCGTGGGCCTAGGCGCCGCAGCCGGCATCGCCTCCAACATGGCGAGCACTCGCGCCCCGCAGCGCCCGCTCGCCCAGCTCGTCGACGTCGTGAGCGGCGAGAGCCATAGCATCACCTCCGCACAGGTGACCATCGGTCGCGAGCGCTCAGTTTCCGACATTGCCCTGCGCGACCCCAACGTGTCGCGCCGCCACGCCCAGCTCACCTTTACGGGCTCGGATTGGTCGATCGAGGACCTCAATTCCACCAACGGCACGCTCGTCAACAACCGCCGCATTACGCGCTGCCCGCTGCGCAACGGCGATCTGCTGACGTTTGGCCTGAGTACCTTTGAATTTAGGGGATAGTCGCTTATGAACATCGATATCGTCCTTTTTGCAGGCCGCATCGTCCTGGTCGCTCTGCTCTATATCTTTCTGTTCGCCGTCATGAAGACCGGCGTGGGACTTGTGCGCGGGCAGCGCCGCGACTCGGCTATCTGGACGATTGATGTGGACAAGGGTCCGCGCGGTATCCGCGGCATCCACGTAGACATGCTCGGCCCCGTCATCGTCGGTCGCTCGCCATCTTCGGACATCTGCATCAATGAACCGTTCGTCTCGGCCTCGCATGCGCGCTTTTCGCTGCAGGGCCCGGCGCTCATCATCGAGGACCTCAACTCGCTTAACGGCACGCTCGTCAACGGCCGCCAGCTCGTGGAGCCCGCGACGCTGCGTGAGGGCGACGAAGTCCAGATTGGCGACGTGGTCATGAAGGTGAACCGTCGATGATCGACGAGGAGAACAAGTCCGCAACCATGACCGAGGCACCGGCCGCCACCACAGCTGCGCCGGCCCACGCCGCTCCGGCGGGCTCCGCACCCGTGGAGCCCGAGGACACCGTGTTCTCCCTGCCTCTTTCGCATGTAACGCATGATATTTCGGATCTCGCCGATAACGAGGACGAAGAGGATGCCGTAGCGGCGCCCATCGGCGCACATGCTGCGGAACAGCCCACAGCGCCCGAAGCAACCCCGGCGCCGGCTCACTTTGCAGAGCCCGTCGCCGCGGCAATCAACGAGAGCGCTGCGGTGTTTGCGGCACCCGAGCCCGCCGCGCCGGCGTTTCCCATAGCCCCGGCATCCGAGGTTGCGCCCGCGTCTACGCCGGCGCCCGAGCCTATAGACGTCAGCCCGCAAGACGACGAGTCGACCGCCCGCGTGTCCGAGGAGCCCGACTCCCCGGACACCGGTGATTCCGAATCAAACGCCGAGACCGACACCGTCTCTCCCGGTGACACCGCCGAGATCGATGTTGCCGCCGTTGAGGCCAAACTCAAAGACCCCGGCTCGACCATGAGCTTTGAGCCCCTGACCGAGGAACGCATCGAGACCGACTCGACCTATGATGCCGGCACCACCACGCAACTCATGTGGGGCGCCCGCTCCGACGTTGGCTGCGTGCGCCCGCACAATGAGGATTCCTACCTAGTGCAGTCGCCGCTCTTTTGCGTATGCGACGGCATGGGCGGCCACGCCGCGGGCGAGGTAGCCTCTTCTATCGCCGTCGAGACTATTGCCAAGACGGCCCCACAGTCCGCCGACGCAGCACGCCTGGCCGCAGCCGTCGAGGCAGCCAACGCCGCCGTAATCGAGGCGGCCCTGAACGGCCTGGGCAAGCCCGGCATGGGCTGCACAGCCACCTGCGCCTACATCGAAAACGACACGCTCGCCATCGCCCACGTGGGCGACTCTCGCGCCTATCTGCTCCACGAGGGCACGCTCATCCGCGTGACCCGCGACCACTCCTACGTGGAGGAGCTCGTGGACGCCGGCGAGATCACGGCAGACGAGGCTCGCGTCCACCCCAACCGTTCGGTCATCACCCGTGCGCTGGGCTCGGACCCCGCCATGTATGCCGACCACTTCACTCTGCATATCGAGGAAGGCGACCGCCTTATCCTGTGCTCTGACGGCCTTTCGAGCATGATTCCCGATAGCGATATCGAGAACATCGCCACGCAGTCCTCAACCGCGCAAATCTGCGTCGACAACCTAGTGGACGCGGCGCTTGCCGCCGGCGGCCACGACAACGTGACCGTAGTAGTCGTTGACCTGGTTGACGATGGCGTCATGCGCGAGGCGCAACGCGTGCGTCGCCGCAACGTTACTATCGCCGCCATCCTGGCCCTCGTCTTTGTGCTGGCAGCTGGCATCTGGGCCTACACGGGTGTCACCGGCTCGTACTACCTGGGTACCTACCAGGGCAATGTCGCCGTCTGGCGCGGCCTGCCCGGCAAGCCACTCGGACTCAAGCTCCACTGGCTCGAAAGCGAAACCAGCATCAAGCTGTCCGACCTGCCCGAAGACACGCAAAACCGCCTCAAGGCGGGCATTCCGCAAACAAGTGTCGACGATGCGCAGGACACGATATCCAAGTACCGCCACCAGATCGACGAGGAGCAGACCCGCCAGGTGATCGACGCGCAAACGATTCGCGACAACACCAATCAGGGATCGACCTCCGAATCAGATTCCGAGAAAACCGCCGAACAGTCCGCCGAGGCCGAAGCCTCCGATAAGAATTAGAAAGGGAGTGCCGCTTATGAGTCGCCGCAACACCGAGCTGCTCTTGCTCATCGCCTCGGCGTTCCCCGTCATCCTGCTGTATGCGATGTACGTCCTCACCGCGGGCGCTGCCATCTCCTTTGAGACGCTCGCCGTACCGATCGGCCTCTTTGCCGCCTTCGCCGCGGCACATATCGCCGTGCGCATCTTGGCGCCCGGCGCCGACCCCGCCATCCTACCCATCGTATTTATACTTTCGGGCATCGGCATCACGTTCGTGACGCGTCTCGCCCCCGCTCTCGCTATCTCACAGCTCATCATCCTGTTTGTCTCGGTGGCGCTCATGGTGGGAACGCTTGCACTGGTCAAAAACCTCGACGTGGTCATGCGCTACAAGTACACCTTTGGCATTATCGGCATCATCCTGCTGATGCTGCCCATCTTTATCGGCACCACGATCTCGGGCTCCAAGCTGTGGATTCGCATCGCGGGCTTTACCATCCAGCCTGGCGAGTTCGCCAAGGTCTTTATCGTCCTGTTCCTGGCCGGCTACCTAGCCGAGAACCGCGAGCTGCTCTCCATCTCCAACCGCAAGATCCTGGGCTTTAAGATCCCTCGTCTGCGACTGCTGCTGCCGCTGTTTGCCGTGTGGGGTGTGTGCCTGCTCGTCGTCGTCTTCGAACGCGACCTGGGTTCGGCTGTGCTGTTCTACACCATCTTCTTGCTGATGCTCTACGTTGCCACGGGGCGCTTTTCGTATGTCGTTATCGGCCTTGCGCTCTTAGCCGTTGGAGCCGTGGGCGCCTACAAGTTCCTGTCGCACGTTCAGGTGCGTTTCCAGGTTTGGGTCGATCCGTTTAAGGACGCCCAGGGCCAGGGCTACCAGATTGTCCAGTCGCTCTTCTCGCTTGCCGACGGCGGTCTGGTCGGCGTTGGCATCGGCAACGGGATGGCCAACAACATCCCCGTCGTCGAGTCCGACTTTATCTTCTCGGCCATCGGCGAGGAGATGGGTCTTTTGGGCGGCGGCGCCGTGCTCATCCTGTTTATGCTCTTTGCCGTGCGTGGCCTCACCACAGCTGCCCGCGCTAAATCCGACCTCGCCGCCTTTAGCGCCACGGGCCTTACGGCCGCCATCAGCTTCCAGGCCTTCTTGATCGTTGGCGGCGTCACCCGCCTGATCCCGCTGACCGGCGTCACTCTGCCCTTTATGAGCCAGGGCGGCTCCTCGCTGCTGGCGAGCTTCATCATAGTCGCGCTCCTGCTGCGCGCCGGTGACGAGGCGACCGGACGCGAGGCCGAGCTTACCGGCACCGGCACCATGGCCGCCATCACCGATGATCAGGTCGTATCTGCCGCCGCCCCGACGGGCACGCGCTTTGCCACCTCGTCTTCCTACGGCAGCGGCAGCCATTCCGTCGGCTCGCGCATGCGCCGTCGCCTGCTCGACACGCCTGAATCCGGTGTGCTCGGCCGCGTTGCGCTCGCTAACCGTCTAACCCGCGCGGTGCTCGCCTTTACGGCGCTGTTCGCCATCCTTATCGGCAACCTCACCTATGTCCAGGTCATTAAGGCCAAGGACTATCAGGACATGCCGACCAACAACCACACCATCGCCCGCTCCAAGTACATCCAGCGCGGCTCCATCATCACGTCCGACGGCGTGACGCTGGCCGAGTCGCTGCAGCAGGAGGACGGCACCTACGTACGCTCCTACCCCAACGGTAACCTGGCAGCGCACGTGGTTGGCTACGTGAGCCAGCAGTATGGCACCACCGCCATCGAGAGCGTCATGAACGACACGCTCACCGGTTCTAAGGACTACTCCAGCTGGAACAACGCCATCGCGTCGCTCGCGGGCCAGACCCAGCCGGGCAACACCGCCAAGCTCACCATCGACTCGCGCATCCAGACGGCGGCCGAGCAGGCACTCAAGGGCTTTAAGGGCGCTGTAGTGGTCATCGACCCGCGTACCGGCGCGGTGCTCGCATGTGCCAGCTCGCCCACCTACGACAACACCAACATCGATGCCCTGCTGCAGACGGGCGGCGGCGAGGACGGCTCCATGTACAATCGCGCCATGGACGCGCTGTACACGCCGGGCTCAACGTTTAAGGTCGTTACGCTTTCCGCGGCACTCGAGACCGGTACCGCCAGCCTTACCAGCACCTACCAGGCGCCCGGCTCCATGGACATCGGCAACGCACCGGTCACCAACTATGCCAACGAGAGCTACGGCACCATCAGCCTGCAGCAGGCCTTTGCCGTGTCCTCCAACGTCGTCTTCGGCCAGGTGGCAAACGAAGTTGGCGCAAACACGCTCGTGCAGTTTGCCAACGCCTTTGGCTACGGCCAAAAGCTCGGCCAGGACCTGACCTCCGCGGCCTCCATCATGGCCGACCCGTCGCTCATGACCGAGTGGGAGACCGCCTGGGCCGGCGCCGGCCAGCCTGTCGGCATGGACCATACGCCCGGCCCGCAGACCACCGTCATGCAAAACGCCGTGATTGCCGCCGCCATCGCTAACAGCGGCGTGGTCATGGACCCGTACTTTGTAGCCCAGGTACTCGCCCCGGACGGAACCGTGGTCAAGACCACGCACTCCCGCTCGCTGGGCCAGGCCGTCAGCTCCGCCACGGCCGACCAGGTCAAGCAGGCCATGCTTGCCGTCGTCCAGTCCGGCACCGGCACCGATGCCCAGATCCCAGGCGTCAAGGTCGCCGGCAAGACCGGCTCGGCCGAGATCGGTGGCACCAACGTCAACTCAATGTTCGTTGGCTTTGCACCTTACGATTCACCCACGGTCGCCATCTCGGTGGCCTTGGAGGATTTCGACAAGCATGACGTCAAGGCCGCCAAGATCGCCGGCATCGTCCTGACCGCGGCGCTTGCCGCACAGGGAGCGTGATGCCCATGATCGAATCGGACACCCGAGGCGCGCCGCGGCCGAAGAGTTAGCGGCAACGCGCCACACGGCCCCAGCGGCCACATCGTAGGTACTACACACATCGTTGAGCGAATAGTTATGTTAGGAGCAGGAATGGAACAGAGGGTCCTCGGGGGAAGATACCTCCTCAAGGATAAGGTGGGGACAGGCGGCATGGCGACCGTCTACCGTGCACAGGACCAGGTCCTCGACCGCACAGTAGCCGTCAAGATCATGCTGCCGCAGTATGCTGGCGACGCAACCTTCGCCGCACGCTTTAAGCAGGAGGCCCAGGCAGCAGCCGGCCTCTCCTCCCCCTATATCGTGGGCGTCTACGATTGGGGCAAGGACGGCGACACCTATTACATCGTCATGGAGTACCTGCGCGGCACCGACCTTAAGAGCGGCATCAAGAGCCACGGCGCCCTCGACCCCAAGAAGGTCGCCCAGATCGGCTCGCAGATCAGCTCCGCGCTTTCGGTCGCCCACAAGCACGAGATCATCCACCGCGACATTAAGCCGCAGAACATCATGGTGCTGCCCGACGGCAACATCAAGGTGATGGACTTTGGCATCGCGCGCGCCAAGAACAGCCACCTCACGCAAGACAACAACGTGCTGGGAACCGCCCACTACGTCAGCCCCGAGCAGACCCGTGGTCAGGACCTCGGCCCCACCTCGGATATCTACTCGCTGGGCGTCGTGATGTATGAATGCGCCACCGGCCGCGTTCCCTTTGACGGTGACGACGCCATCTCGGTCGCACTCAAGCAGGTCAACGAGTTGCCTATTCCGCCGAGCCAGATCAACTCCGGTGTCGACGCCGACCTTGAGCGCATCATCCTCAAGTGCATGGAGAAGGACCCCACAAACCGCTTCCAGACCGCCGACGAGCTTCGTCAGGTGCTCAATAGCTACCTGTCGGGCCGTGCCGTCAACGTCTCGGAGCCCACGCGCATCATCGGTGCCCCCGGTGAGCTGGGCGCCACCAAGACTCGCGAGCTTTCCGATCAGACGCGCGCCATGGTGCGTCCCGTCTCGGGCGTGAGCGGCCAGAATACCGCCCGTAGCTCGGTTTCGGGCTCCACCGGCTCCTACGAGGTCGAAAAGCCCAAATCCAACAAGAACAAGATCATCGCCGCCGTGGTGGCAGCCGTTGCCGTCATCGGCATCGTGGTGGCCTTTGCCACAGGACTCTTTGGCGGCGAGCAGGTCACCGTGCCCGATGTGCTGGGCAAGGACCAGCAGACTGCCGTCGAGCTGATCAAGGAAGCCGGCCTCGAGGTCGGCACCATCGACCAAAGCTACAACGACGATGTCGACGAGGGCAAGGTCGCCGAGCAGACGCCCAACGGCAACACCAAGAAGGCCAAGGGCACCAAGGTGAACCTGGTAATCTCCAAGGGCCCCAAGCCCTCCGAGAAGGTTGAGGTTCCCCAGCTTCTCGGCCTGACCAAGGACCAGGCAGAAGCCGCGCTGGCAAGCGTCGGCCTGAAGGGCAACGCCTCCGAGGAGGCCAACGAGGCCGATGAGGGCCAGGTCTTTGAGCAGGGCACCGAAGCCGGTAAGGAAGTCGCGAAGGGCACGACCATCTCGTACAAGGTCTCGAGCGGCCCAGATACCACGTCCGTCCCCGACCTGACCGACATGACCGAGGCCCAAGCACGCAACGCCCTCGATATGGCAGGCTTTGGCGTCGACGTGAGCTACCAGGAGAACGACTCGGTTACCGAGGGCACCGTGATCAGCTGGAACCCCAGCGGCAAGCAGAAGCCCGGCGCCACGATTACCGTCGTCATTGCCAAGAAGTCCGGCAAGGCCAGTGTTCCGGGCAACCTGTACGGCAAGAGCATCTCCGCCGCCGTCACCGCGCTCAACAACGCCGGTTTCTATAACATCGGCTTCTGTGACCAGAACGGCAATCCCATAAGCGGTAACGAGGATGCCACCGTTACGGGCGTCTCCCCCACCGGCAAGCAGTCCACCGACAGCACGATCACGCTAACAGTCGCACTTTCTGGCTCGGGTTCGGGCTCTGGCTCGGGCACGGGTGACGATTCCGGTACGACCAACTAGTCGCCACCCCACCGCTCATCACGGCTCTCGCCGCAAACATATTCGCTCACAGGCGCCCGCTTGCTCCCCCAGCAAGCGGGCGCTTCGTTTTTGACATGGCATTGAACCAGAAGAACCCGGCACCGTAGCGGTACCGGGCTCGATATTCCTCTGGTGCCCCCGGGCGGATTCGAAAACTCCCCCCCGCGGGGAAATTGGTGACGCGGGTGTCGACGGCTCGAATCCGCCGGCAGCTCCCACAAACCAGAAACGACGCCGCTCTCACGACGCCGTCATAATCTTCTGGTGCCCCCGGGCGGATTCGAACCGTCGACACCCGCTTTAGGAGAGCGGTGCTCTATCCCCTGAGCTACGGAGGCATGCTGTACTAGTGTAGCAGATTTACTGCATCGCAATACGTCGCATGACTAGACTTCGAAGTTGCGGTGGAATAGTTCCTGTCTGAAGCATCTAAAGCCGTATTTAGGAACTATTTCACCGCAACTTATGAGGAGCTAGTTACCTTTGTGGAAGAGGTTTTTGATAACGGAGGGGATGCTCTTGGCGCCCTTGGCCGTCACATCGATAAAGTCGGGCGAACGCACGAGCTTATCCTCGTCGACGTACTTGCGGACAGCACGAAGCGTCTCTTTGTCGTCGCGCGTCGAAAACGTAAAGTGACCGTTGTCCTTGGTGAAGATGGCAAAACGCGTAATCTTCTTGGTGCCGCGCAAAACCTCGGCGGCAATATAGTCGACCTCGTCCCACGGGATTTGAATATAATCCTCGGGATTGCGCTCGTTATAGTACTCAAACGCCTTATTGCCCACCATCACGTTACCGTGGCTGGTAAGCCCCATCAGGCAGGTTGCCGGCGTTGCCAGATCGACCGTGCTGTTCTGAGATTGCGCCATACGCGCCTCGCCCTCCAAATAAAACAATCGGACCGCATCCAGTGTACCCACCGGGTGCGGTCCGTTTCAATGGCTCAAAAGCCCTTACCTAGCAACTCTCGGTCTTAAGCCGAAACGTGCTTACATGAAGCCGCAGAAGCGACCGATGATGCCGACGGCGAAGAGAGCCAGGATGATGACAATCGGGCTGACCTTCTTCTTAAGGAGCTTGCAGACCAGCAGGGTCAGGCACACGGCGGCAAGGCCGGGGATGAGCTGATCGAGGTTGGCCTGAAGCGTGGTGACCTTCATCTGATCAAGGGCGGTAGCACCGACGGAGTTGTACATCGTCAGCGCTTCCTTGATACCCTCGGAACCGGAGGGCAGGCTAGCCCAGTCGATAAAGGCGCCAGCAGACTGCTTGACCGTGGAGACGATCGGGGTGAAGGAAATGGACACCCAGCGCTCGACCAGGGCGCCGATGATGAACATACCCAGGATGGAAGCGCCCTCGGTGACCTTGCCCATCAGACCACCGGAGAGGTCCTTGGCGATGGAGGAGCCGACCTTGTAGCCAAACTCCTGCGTGTACCACAGGAAAGCGTAACGGATGATGTTCCACGCGAAGAAGAACAGCAGCGGACCGACGATGCTGCCGGACATGGCCAGGGAAGCGCCCAGAGCGCCCAGAATCGGGCGAAGGGTGAACCAGAAGACGGGGTCACCGACGCCGGCGAGCGGGCCCATCATACCGACCTTGACGCCCTGGATGGCGACATCATCGATCGGAGCACCGTTGGCGCGCTCCTCCTCGAGGGCGAGGGTAACGCCAATGACGGGGGCGGAAACATAGGGGTGGGTGTTATAGAACTCCAGGTGGCGCTTAAGAGCGGCAATCTGGTCATCCTTGCTGGTGTAGAGCTTCTTGATCGCAGGGATCATTGCGAAGCACCAGCCGCCGTTCTGCATACGCTCGTAGTTCCACGAGCCCTGAAGGAACTGATGACGGAAGCAAACCTTCTTGCGGTCAGCCTTGGTGAGCTGAATCTTGTTCTCTGCCATATGTATCACTCCCCTCCTACTCGTAATCGTTCAGAATGTCGCCGAGCGGGTCGCCGGAGCCACCGCCCATGCCGCCACCCTGCTTGGCCAGATCCTTAAGGCCAAGGTAGATGAGGGCAAGGGAGATGCCGATGAGACCAAGGGCGATCAGCGTGAGCTGAGGGATGGCAGCAAGGACAAAGCCGAGGACGAAGAACGGCCAGGTCTCCTTGGTGGCCATCATGTTGATGACCATGGCGTAACCGACGGAAGCGACCATGCCGCCGCCGACAGCCATGCCGCCGGACAGCCAGTCGGGCATAGCGTTAAGCGCGTTGGTAACGGCCTCGGCCGGGATGACGCACAGAAGCACTGCCGGGATGGCGATACGAAGGCCCTGCATGAGGATGGCAGCATACTGCCAGCGCTCGATGCCGGAGAAGTCGCCCTTCTCGGCGCAACCGTCCATGGCGTGAGCGATAGCGGTAGCAATGGTACGGCAGATCATGGTCAGGAACAGACCAGCGACCGACAGCGGGACGGCGACGGCGATAGCGGTGGTAACGGCCTTGGCCGAATCGGTGGCGCCACCGTTGAGGGCGAGCACCATGATGATCGAAGAAGCGACCGAGGCCAGAGCGGCGTCAGGCGCGACAGCGGCGCCGACGTTAGCCCAGCCAAGGGCCATCATCTGGAGCGAACCGCCCAGGAGGATGCCCTCCTGAAGGTGACCGGTTACGAGACCGATAAGCGTGCATGCCACGAGCGGCTGATGGAACTGGAACTCATCCAGAACGCCTTCCATACCGGCAAGCAACGCGACAATCGCAACAAGCAGAATAGTGATTGCAGACATGTATCGGACCCTCCTTTACTATGCTTGAGCGGCCAGTTCGGCCTTAGCTTTCTTCAACATGGCGTCGAGATCCTCGGAGGAATCCGAAGGAACCTTGCGGACCTCGAACTTGACGCCCTTGGCCTTGAGGGCCTCGAGAGTCTTAACGTCATCATCGCCCATAGCGACGGCGTTGGTGACGACGACCTTGCCCTTGGAGTGAGCCATGGAACCGATGTTGACTTCCTTGATGTCGACACCGGCCTCGATGGCCTTGAGCAGATCCTGCGGGTTCTCAAAGAGCAGCATGGCCTTGGTGTCACCAAAGCGCGTGTCCTTGACGACCTCGGCCATCTTCTTGATGGGCACGACGTTGGCATGGACTCCCGGAGGGGCAGCCTGCTCGATCATGGTCTTGCGGAGCTCGTCGTGAGCAACGCCGTCGGAAACCACGATGATGCGGTTGGGGTTGATCTGCTTGGTCCACGTGGTGGCCACCTGACCATGAAGCAGACGGGTGTCGATACGGACGTGGGCGATCTTGATGTGCCCATCGCCGATGACCGTTCCCGGAGGGATGGCGCCTGCAGGAGCAGCGGCGGCCGCAGCCGGCTTCTTCTCCTCGGGCTCCAGAGACTCGGGCTTGACGCGCACGCCAGCCTTAGCCTCAGTCACGAGATGTTTTGCGATCGCATGTGCAGTGTTCTTTGCGTCAAAGCGCTGCGAATATGCCTCGATGAGCATAGGCAGGTTGACACCGGTGACGATAGCCCAGGAATCGTGGCCCTCGATGAGCCCGCTGATCTGGTTGAACGGCGTGCCGCCCCACAGATCAACGAGGAAGAGCACCTGCTCCTGGTCTTCGAAGGAAGCGATTGCTTCCTCGACCTTGGCACGGAAATCGTCGGGGCCCATGCTCGGCTCGAGCGAGACCACGGCAACAGACGGCTGATCGCCAAAGACCATCGAGCCCGTCTGCTTGATTCCAGCTGCCAAGTCCCCGTGGCTAGCAAGAACAATACTTACCATCACATAACCTCCTTTTTGTCTACGTATTTCCTACACGACATGAAAGGAGTATACCTGTTTGGATTGTGGAATTTTAGCTAAATTCGCAAAAGGTTGGATTATTTATTTAAACGTCTAAGTTTGTTACAAATTGATTACATTACTGTTTTTCGACTCATTACCTGATAAAGCGTCGCTCATCAAGCTATGTATTTTATAGATACAAGCAAGCTGTTCATTAATATCGATATTAAGCAAATGCGAATGTGCTCGTACTGTCACTATTTTGTTTAAACAGACATGGTTTGACTATTTGCACGACTTATGCTCAACAAAACCACTCAAAATAGTTGCGGTGGAATAGTTCTTGTTTAATAGCCAGAAGGCTGAATTTAGGAACTATTTCACCGCAACTTATAGGGAATCCTAGGCGACTGTCTCTTATACACATCTGACGCTGCCGACGAACTCTAGGGT
>CABSYW010000049.1 GCA_902482035.1 uncultured Collinsella sp.
GTCTTTATCCCATCCTTTGCCTCGCGAGTTGACGCGCCCCGTGCATGTGGGCGGTGTGCAGATCGGTGGCGGCGCGCCGGTGGTGGTCCAATCCATGACCTGCACCGATACCGCTGACGCCCAGGCAACGCTTGCGCAAGTGTGCGCGTTGGCGCAGGCTGGCTGCGATATCGTGCGTGTGAGCGTGCCCACCGAGGCCGCGCTTGAGGGTTTCCGCACCATCTGTGCCGAGTCTCCGGTGCCGATCGTCGCCGATATTCACTTTAACCATAAGCTCGCCATCGGCGCCGTCGAGGCTGGTGCCGCCAAGCTTCGCATCAATCCCGGCAATATCGGCGATTGGGCTAAGGTCGATGCCGTGATCGATGCCGCGGGCGCCGCTGGGTGCGCGATTCGTATCGGCGTCAATGCCGGTTCGCTCGAGCAGGATATCGCCGAGCGCGACGACCTCACGCAGCCCGAAAAGCTCGTGATGTCGAGCGAGCGCTTCGTCAAGCACTTTGAGGACCGTGGTTTTACGAACATTGTGCTTTCGGCCAAGGCCCATAGCGTGCAAACGACGCTTGATACCTATCGAGCCCTGTCGCGTGAGATTCCCCACGTTCCGCTTCACCTGGGCGTGACGGAGGCGGGGACCAAGCTCCAGGGCACCATCAAGAGCTCTGTAGGCTTGGGTATCTTGCTTTCCGAAGGCATTGGCGACACCATGCGTGTGTCGCTCACAGCCGATCCGGTTGAGGAGCCGCCGGTTGCCTGGGGTATTCTGCAGTCGTTGGGCCTGCGTCGCCGTGGCCCCGAGATTGTCTCGTGCCCCACATGCGCCCGCTGCCAGGTTAACCTTATTCCCATTGCCGAGGAGGTTACCGAGCGGCTTAAGAACTACTCCGCGCCGCTTTCGATCGCTGTGATGGGATGTGCCGTTAATGGCCCCGGCGAGGCTTCTGATGCCGATCTGGGCGTTGCTTGCGGACGTGGTCAGGCCTTGCTCTTTTCGCATGGCCAGATCATTGGTAAAGTAGCTGAGGACCAAATTGTCGACGCGCTTATGGCCGAGGTCGACAAGCTTATTGAGGAGAAATAAATGACCCGAGCAATGTATATGTCTAAGCTTTATGCGCCGACGCTTAAAGAGGATCCGGCGGACGCTGAGCTCGCCAGCCACCGTCTGCTGCTCCGTGCCGGCATGATCCGCAAGGAGGCCGCCGGTCTATATTCCTACCTGCCGCTTGCTTGGCGCTCGATTCGCAAGATCGAGAACATCGTGCGCGACGAGATGGACGCCGCCGGCGCCCAGGAGCTTATGATGCCTATCATGGTCGATGCCGAGTTGTGGCGTGAGTCCGGCCGCATCGACGCCTATGGCAAGGAGCTTGTGCGCTTTGACGACCGTCACGGTCGCGAGTTCGTCCTGGGCCCCACGCACGAGGAGACCGTCACGGCCCTGGTGCGCAATGAGCTGCGCTCCTACAAGCAGCTACCCGTTAACCTCTACCACATCCAGGATAAGTTCCGCGACGAGTTCCGCCCCCGCTTTGGCCTGATGCGCGGTCGCGAGTTCATCATGAAGGACGCCTACAGCTTCTCCGCCACGCAAGAGAGCCTGCAGGAGGAGTATGACAAGATGAAGCAGGCCTACGCTAACATCTGCGAGCGCTGCTATATCAAGGCCCTGCCCGTTGTTGCCGACTCCGGTGAGATCGGTGGCGATACCTCCGTCGAGTACATGGCTTTGGCCGACGCCGGCGAGGCTTCGCTCGTCTACTGTGACGATTGCGGCTTTGCTGCCGATGACGAGGCTGCAAGCACCAAGGTCGTCGTGACCGAGGGTCCTGGTGACGGTACGCTCACCAAGGTTGAGACTCCGGGCATGGGCACCATTGAGGCTGTTGCTAAGTTCTTTGGGTTCCCCGAGAACGGCACGCGCAAGTCGCTGGCACTCATCGACGCCGAGGGCAAGCCGGTCGTGGCCATTGTTCCGGGCGATCACGAGCTCAACGATTGCAAGGCCGAACATGTCTTTGGCAAGGGCTATCGCATGATGACCGACGAGGAGCTTCAGGCGAACGGTCTGCACAAGGGCTTTATCGGACCGGTTAACCTGCCCGAGGGCATTCGTCTGGTGTGCGACGAGAGCCTGCGCGAGTCCAAGCAGTGGGCCTGCGGTGCCAACGAGGTCGATTATCACTTTACCGGTGCCTGCCCCGAGCGCGACTTTACCGTCGATGAGTGGGCCGACCTGGTAACCGTCGTTGCCGGCGACCCCTGCCCGCACTGCGGCAAGCCGCTCTCCGCTGCCCGCGGCATCGAGGTCTCTCAGGTCTTCCAGCTGGGCACCAAGTATTCCGAGGCCATGGGTGCCACCTTTATGGACGAGGACGGCAAGGAGAAGCCGCTCATCATGGGTTGCTACGGCGTTGGTGTGTCCCGCTCGCTTGCTGCCGTCGTGGAGCAGCACAACGACGAGCATGGCATCGTCTGGCCGGTCTCCGTTGCCCCGTACGAGGTCGCGGTGATTCCGCTCGATCCCAAGAAGGAGGAGTGCGCTACCGTCTGCGAGCAGATCGTTGATGGCCTGTGTGCCGAGGGCATCGAGGTCGTCGTCGACGACCGCGACGAGCGTCCCGGCTTTAAGTTTGCCGACAACGACCTTATGGGCTTCCCGTATCAGGTCGTTCTGGGTAAGCGTGGCCTTAAGAATGGCACCGTTGAGCTCAAGGACCGTGCCACGGGTGAGCGCGAGGATGTGGCGATCGACGAGGTCGTCGCCAAGGTCGCCGAGCTTGTGAAGGCAGCACGCCGTTAATCGACGATTTCGCTTGTAGTTCGATATACGGGACGGCCCCGCATTTCTCCAGATCGGGGAGATGCGGGGCCGTCCTTTTATCTTGTGGCATCCTCGATATCTAAAAGGAAAACCCCACAGCCCATGCGAGCTGCGGGGTTTTCCTTGTGCCTCCGATGCGAAATAAATCGCTCAGATATTACTGATAATCGACGACGTCGATCCAGTTCTTCAGGAACTCATCGTTCACGTTGCGCTTACGAGCGAGCTCGGAAGCGGCGACGATGCTCGTCCACTGACGCACGACCTGCATGGGCATGTCGGCGCGGTCGCAGTAGAGCTCCAGGTAGGCCTCAGCCTGATCCTTGCTGTTGAGGGCAAAGAGCAGGTAGGTGGTGGCAACGTCGGCAGCAGGGGAGCCCTGGGTGGCGTGTGCCCAGTCGCACACATAGAGCTGGCCGTCGTCGCCGACGATGACGTTGGAGGGGTTGAAGTCGCCGTGGCAGACCTTGAACTCCTTGGTCATGCCGTCCAGACGCTCCTGAAGGTTGTAGCGCGTGGTGGCATTGAGCTGATCAAGGCTGTCGATCATGCGGGCGTACTTGTCGCGCTGACGGTTGAGCAGCGGGGAGGTGTAGCCGTAGATCTCGATCTGGAGGTCGACGAACATCTCGAGGTACTCACCAAAGCGCTGGGGCTCGGCAGTCATCTTCTCGGCAAGGGTGGTGCCCGGAACCTTCTCGGTCACGAGCGCCCAGCCGTTGGCGTTCTCGAGCTGGGAAACCTCGAGCGCCTTGGGGCTGCGGATGCCGCACTCATTGATGCGGGCAAGATTCAAAGCCTCGTTGAACACGTCGGAGACAGGCTTGGTCTCGTTAAAGACCTTGACAATCTTGTCGCCCAGGTCGTAAACGACCTTGTTGCCACGGCGGACGAGCTCGGTCTTGGAATCGGGTAGCAGCATGGTTGCATCCTTTCAACGATGCGATAGAAGCGACGGCGGGGGTGTGTGAAACACCCGTGCACCCCCGCCGTTAAAAACCGTGCTAAAACTAGCAGACGGCGTAATCCTGGGGCTCGCGGCCGTAGTAGGCGTCCAGGTAGAGCTCCTTGATCTCGCTCATGAGCGGGTAGCGCGGGTTGGCGCCGGTGCACTGGTCGTTGAATGCCTGCTCGGTCATTTCGTCGAGGGTGTCGAGGAAGTACTGCTCGTCAACACCGTAGTCGGCGATGGTCTTCTTGACGCCGATGAAGTCCTTGAGCTCCTCGAGCTTCGTGATGAAGTTCTCGAAGACCTCCTTGTCGTCCTTGCCCTCGATGCCGCAGTACTTGGCCATCTCGGCGTAGTTGTGCAGCGCGTTGGGGTAAGGATACTGGGAGAAGGTACCCATCTTGACGGGAGCCTCGGCGGCGTTGTAGCGCATGACGCGGGTCAGGATGACAGCGTTTGCGAGGCCGTGGGGCAGGTGATGGAAAGCGCCGAGCTTGTGGGCCATGGAGTGGTTGAGGCCCAGGAAGGCGTTGGCGAAGGCCATACCGGCCATGCAGGAGGCGTTGTGCATCTCCTCGCGGGCGTGCGGGTCCTTGGCGCCGTTCGTGAAGCTGGAGGGCAGGTTCTCGAAGACGAGCTTGGCAGCGCGCTCGGAGAGGCCCTTGGTGTAGTCGGAAGCCATGATGGAGACGTAGGACTCGATGGCGTGGGTCATGACGTCGATGCCGGAGGCAGCGGTCAGGCCGCGCGGGGCGGTCATGCAGTTGTCGGCGTCGACGATAGCCATGTTGGGGAGCAGCGCGTAGTCGGCGAGCGGCCACTTGATGCCGGTCTCCTTGTCGGTGATGATGGCGAACGGCGTGCACTCGGAGCCGGTACCCGAAGAGGTCGGGACGGCGACGAAGTAGGCCTTCTTGCCCATCTCGGGGAAGGTGAAGATACGCTTGCGGATGTCCATGAAGTCCATGGCCATGTCCTCAAACTTGCACTCGGGGTGCTCGTACATCATCCACATGATCTTGCCGGCGTCCATAGCGGAGCCACCGCCGACGGCGATGATGACGTCCGGCTCAAAGAGAGCCATCTGCTTGGCGCCGCGACGTGCGCACTGCAGCGACGGATCGGGCTCGACGTCGTAGAAGCAGTCGTGGGCGATGCCCATCTCGTCGAGCTTGGCCTCGATGGCGCGGGTGTTGCCATTCTTGAAGAGGAACTGGTCGGTGACGATGAAGGCGCGCTTCTTGCCCATGACGTTGCCCAGCTCGTCGAGGGCGACGGGCGTGGAACCCTTCTTGAAGTAGACCTTCTCGGGAGCGCGGAACCACAGCATGTTCTCACGGCGCTCGGCCACAGTCTTAACGTTGATCAAGTGCTTCACCCCAACGTTCTCGGAGACGGAGTTGCCGCCCCAGGAGCCGCAGCCCAGGGTCAGAGACGGCTTCATGCCAAAGTTGTACAGGTCACCGATGCCGCCGTGCGAGGACGGGGTGTTGATGACGATACGGCAGGCCTTCATGACGTGCTCGAACAGGCTGATCTTCTCGGCCTGGGCGGGGTGCACGTACAGAGAGGCGGTGTGGCCCGGGCCACCGGCGAGCACGAGGTGCTCGGCCTTGTCGACGGCCTCCTGGAAGTCCTTGGCGTGGTACATGGCCAGGACCGGGGAGAGCTTCTCGTGGGAGAACTCCTCCTTGGCGGGGTCGGTGGAGGTGACCTCGGCGATCAGGATCTTGGTCTTGGCGGGAACCTCGATGCCGGCGAGCTCGGCGATCTTGGCAGCGGCCATGCCGGGGATGCGGTGATCGAGAGCGCCGTTCTTGAACATGGCGGCACGCAGGGCCTCCATCTCGGCACCCTGCTTGACGAAGTAGCAGCCGCGCTTCTGGAACTCGGCCTTAACCTGGTCATAGATGCTGTCGATGACGGTCACGGACTGCTCGGAAGCGCAGATCATGCCGTTGTCGAAGGTCTTGGAGTGGATGATGGAGTTGACGGCGAGCAGCACGTCGGCGGTGTCGTCGATGACGACCGGGGTGTTACCGGCGCCAACGCCCAGGGCGGGCTTGCCCGAGGAGTAAGCGGCCTTGACCATGCCCGGGCCACCGGTGGCGAGGATGATGTCGACGTCGCGCATGACCATGTTAGTCAGCTCGATGGAGGGGACATCGACCCAGCCGATGATGCCCTCGGGGGCGCCGGCCTTGACGGCGGCGTCAAGCACGAGCTTGGCGGCGGCGATGGTGCACTTGGCGGCAGCCGGGTGCGGGGAGATGATGATGGCGTTGCGGGTCTTCAGGCAGATCAGCGTCTTGAAGATCGCGGTGGAGGTGGGGTTGGTCGTCGGGATGACGGCGCCCACGATGCCGATGGGCTCGGCGATCTTGGTGATGCCGTAAGCCTCGTCGCGCTCCAGGACACCACAGGTCTTGGTGTTCTTGTAAGCGTTGTAGATGTACTCTGCGGCGTAGTGGTTCTTGATGACCTTGTCCTCAAGAACGCCGCGGCCGGTCTCCTCGATGGCCATCTTTGCCAACGGGATACGAGCCTTGTTGGCGGCCATGGCGGCCTCATAGAAGATCTTGTCGACCTGCTCCTGCGTGTACGTAGCAAAAAGCGCCTGGGCCTCTCGCATCTGAGCGAGCTTGGCCTCAAGCGCCTCTACGTTGTCCACAATTGCGGGAGTAGTGTTTTCCGGTGACTTTTTCACCATTTGTGTCTCCTTGCGATCGGAGATTTACCCTACGCCTTGCATGATAGCAAGAAATTATTCGGTGAACGGTAAGATTCCCGTAAAAGGCACACTAAAACGCTTCAATAAACTGAAACGCTTTAACTAAAACTATCTACCTGCTGCATCGCCCCACTCATTGGGGACAGACTTACATGAGTGCTTTCACTCATTGGGGACAGACATCGATTTGCCATTTTGCCGTTCTTGACCTATTTTTGCCGCTCATTGGATATAAATAGGTCACAGGCTCAGCATTTCGCGTTCCTTCTCTCCTTTTAGGTGTTGCCTGTTCAGTTTTTGAAAGGAGAGATTATGCCCCGATGCGCCCGCGCCGTTTCGCTCACCGGCTATTACCACGTCTTTGACCGTGGTAACTCTAAACAGATTATTTTTGAAGATGACTCCGACCGCTATCGTTTCCTATCGGATATCTCGGACAGGTTTGCGCGCCATGAAGTGGCGGTTTTGGCTTGGTGCCTTATGGACAACCACTTTCATTTGATGGTTGATGATCCGTTCGACAATCTTTCAAAGGCGATGCAGTGCGCATTGACGGCATATGCTAAGTATTTCAATGGGAAAACGGGGAGAACGGGGCATCTCTTTGATAATCGCTATTCGCGGGTCGCTGTTGAGTCGGACACGCAAGCGGTGCAACTGCTCGACTATATCCATCTCAATCCCGTGAAAGGTGCGCTCGACTCACTCGAGGCGTACCGCTGGTCAAGCTACAAGGCATATGAGCTGGGCTATGATCCCTTTGACATCTGTGATGCGGCCCCTATGCTCGATATTGTCGGAGGCTCCCGTTGCTATTGCGAGCATCTCAAGGAAGTTGCCGAGCGCATCTGGTCAGTGGAGGTTCTTCCACGCCGGCGGATCCCCGATGAGGAGGTCCTTTCCATTGCGCGCGAAGTGCTTCCGAGCATAGATCCTGCGATGCTCAAGGCCCTGCCACGCCCCGATCGCGATGCCTGTCTGCTGAGGCTCAGGCGGGCGCATCTCACGGTCAAGCAAATTGCCCGTATCACCGGCATCGGCGCCACAAGCGTAACCAAGGCCACCGCGGGCTGGAACGAGGCGGCGTGAGGTACGTACTGGTGGCGATCGAAGCGCCGTGAGTTCGTCGATGCACTGTGAGCTTTGGAAAGCACTCATCTAAGTCTGTCCCCAATGCGTGAAAGCACTCATGTAAGCCTGTCCCCAATGAGTGCAAAAAGGCGCCCTCCGTAGGGG
>CABSYW010000050.1 GCA_902482035.1 uncultured Collinsella sp.
GTACTCATATTTGCCATTTTTTGCCCACGGGGCCTCGAAGGGGCTGTCAATCAGGTCCCAGGGGAGGCGGTTTGAGGGTCGCAGAGCAAAAACGGGGGCGCAGGTTGTCCTGCGCCCCCGTTTTCTGGGCATTGCGGTTGTTTGCCGCCGGTTGTTACGCCGCCTCGTCGAACTGCGAGTTATACAGGTCGGCGTAGAAGCCACCCTGGGCGAGTAGCTCGTCGTGTGTGCCCTTCTCGACGATGTCGCCGTCGCGAATTACCAAGATTACGTCGGCGTTGCGGATCGTGGACAGGCGGTGCGCGATGACAAAGCTGGTACGGCCCTGCATCAGCGCATCCATGGCGCGCTGAATAAGCTCCTCGGTGCGGGTGTCGACGTTGGAAGTCGCCTCGTCCAGAATCAGCGCCGGGCGGTCGGCCAAAATGGCACGGGCGATGGTCACGAGCTGGCGCTGACCCTGCGACAGGTTAGTGCCCTCCTCGTTAATCATAAAGTCATAACCGCCGGCAAGCGTATGGATAAAGTGGTCGCAACGTGCGGCGCGCGCGGCGGCTTCGACCTCGGCATCGCTCGCATCGGGGCGTCCGTAGCGGATGTTCTCGCGGATGGTGCCGTTAAACAGCCAGGTATCCTGCAGCACCATGGCAAACTCGCCGCGCAGCGCCGCGCGGTCCCAGTCGCGCACGTCGACGCCCTCGACACGCAGCGAACCGCCGTCCACATCGTAGAAGCGCTGCAGCAGCTTGATGAGCGTGGTCTTGCCGGCGCCGGTGGGGCCGACGATGGCGATGGTCTGGCCGGGCTGCGCCTCGCAGCTAAAGTCGTGGATGATGGTCTTGTCGGGCGTGTAGCCAAACTTGACATGGTCAAACTCCACGTGGCCGGGGCGCTTCTCGGGAATCTGCGCGTCGGCCTTCTGCTCCTCCTCGGGCGCGGCTAGGAACTCAAAGACGCGCTCGGTGGCGGCAGCCATCGACTGCATCGTGTTGCTCACATTGCCCAGCTGCTGCACGGGTTGCGTAAAGTTGCGAACGTACTGGATAAAGCTCTGGATGTCGCCGGGCGTGGCATTGCCGGTCAGCGCGAGTTGCGCGCCCACCACGACGACGCCCACGTAGCCCATGTTGCCCACCAAACTCATGAGCGGCATCATCAGGCCCGACAGGAACTGCGAGCGCCAGCCACTAATAAAGAGGCGGTCGTTTTGGCGGTCGAATTCCTCGATCGAAGCCTCGGCGCGGTCGAACACCTGGATGACGTTCTGGCCGGCAAAGTCCTCCTCGATGATGCCGTTGACGGCGCCCAGAACCTGCTGCTGCTCGCGGAAGTACGGCTGCGAGAAGTGAATCATCACGGTCAGGATAATCGCAGCGGCCGGCAGCGTGAGCACGGTGACGCCGGTGAGCGGCAGGCTGATCGACAGCATCATGACGAGCACGCCGATAATCTGCGTCACCGACGTGATGAGCTGGGTCACGCTCTGGTTGAGCGACTGGCCGAGCGTATCGACGTCGTTGGTGATGCGACTGAGCACGTCGCCCTTGCTGTGTCCGTTAAAGTAGCTCATCGGCACGACGGCAATCTTGGCGGCGATCTCCTTGCGCATTCGGTAGCAGATCTTTTGCGTGACGCCGGTCATGAGCCAGCCCTGGATTAGACTGCAGATAGAGCTCGCCAGATACAGGCAGAGCAAAAAGCCGAGCGTCTTGGCAATCCAGGCAAAGTCGACATCGCCGGTGCCGTTGACCTTGGCAACCAAGCCCTCGAACAGTTTGGTGGTAACCTGGCCGAGCACCTTGGGCCCCACAATGTTAAAGATGACCGAGCACACGGCAAAGGCGACGGCGGTAAACACGGCAATCTTGTGCTGGCCGATATAGCCGAGCAGCTGCCTCATGGTGCCCTTAAAGTCCTTGGCCTTTTCGCCGCGACGCATGCCGCCCATGCGGCCCATGGGACCACGCTGGCGGGTGGGCTTGGGAATCTGAGTCTTGGTCTCGTCTGCCATTAGCGCTCGCCTCCTTCCGTGACGGCTGCAATTTCTTCTTGGGTAAGCCCCAGCTCCTCGGCGGAAAGCTGCGACTGTGCGATCTCCAGGTACGCCGGGCAGCTGCGCAGCAGCTCCTCGTGCGTACCGGTGCCCACCACGTGGCCGTCGTCGAGCACAATGATCTGGTCGGCGTGCATGATGGTTGCGATGCGCTGGGCCACGACCACGAGCGCGGCGTCGGTAACGTTTTTTGCAAGCTCTTCGCGCAGGCGAGCGTCGGTCTTGTAGTCGAGGGCACTAAACGAGTCATCGAACACCACAACCTCGGGCTTTTTGGCCAACGCGCGGGCGATGGCCAGACGCTGGCGCTGACCGCCCGAAACATTGGAGCCACCCTGGCTAATGGGGGAGTCGTAACCGCCCTCGCGCTCGGCGATAAAGTCCTCGGCCTGGGCGATGCGTGCCGCCCGGTGCATGTCATCATCGCTTACCATGTCGCCGGCAAACTTGAGGTTGCTCTCGACGGTGCCCGAGAACAGGCGACCCTGCTGCGGAATATAACCGATACGGCGGCGCAGCTCAGAGAGGGTCATGTCACGCACGTCGACGCCGTCAAGCGAAATGCTGCCGCCCGTGACGTCGTACAGGCGCGGAATCAACTGCACGAGCGTGGACTTGCCCGAGCCCGTGGAGCCAATGATGCCGAGCATCTGGCCGGCGTGCGTGGTGAAGTTCACGCCGCTGATGACGTCGGCGCGGGCATCGGGATACTGGAAGCTCACGTCGCGGAAGGTGAGCTCACCGCGCGGCGCGCTGGCTGCGGGCAGTTTGGGCGAGGCGGGGTCGTTGATGCTCGTGGGGCAAGTGATGACCTCTTCCACGCGCTCGGCTGCGACCTCGGCACGGGGCAGGATGACCGAAACCATGGTGAGGATCATAAACGCCATGACGATCTGCATGGTATAGGAGATAAACGCCATCATGTTGCCGACCTGCATCACGCCGTCGGACACGCCCTGCGCGCCAAACCACACGATAAGCACGGTGATGCAGTTCATGACGAGCATCATGAGCGGCATCATAAAGCTCATGGCGCGGTTGGTGTAGAGCTGCGTGGTCATCAGGTCGAGCGAAGCCTTGTCAAAGCGCTCGAGCTCATGTTCCTCGCGGTTGAACGAGCGGATGGGCATAAGGCCGTCGAGCAGCTCGCGGGCGGTAAGGTTCACGCGGTCCACAAAGCTCTGCATCTTTTTGAACTTGGGCATGGTGAGGCCCATAAGCACGCCGACGACGGCCGAGACCGCGATGATGGCCACGGCGATGGTCCACTCCAGGCCGGTGTGGTTGGCTAGGACGCGCATGACGGCGACGATGCCCATGACGGGGGCCATAAGACACATGCGGATAAACAGGGTTGCGGCCATCTGGATCTGCTGAATGTCGTTGGTGCAGCGGGTGATGAGCGAGGCCTGACTAAACTTGCCCACCTCGGCCGGCGAAAAGTGCATAACCTTGTTGAAGGTCTCGCGGCGCAGGTCGCGGGCGATGGAGCAGGCGGTGCGCGAAGCCACGGCGCCGGTCAGGATGGTGGCGACCAGCGACACCAGACACAGACCAAACATCGTGGTCGCCATGCGGCCCAGGTAGGCGTTCTGCACGTCGGCGGGGTCGATGCCCTGTGCCTTGTACTCGTCTTGTACATAGCTCACGGCGCGTTGGGTCACGATGGAGCCCGACATGGAGCCCATTTTGTCCGCCATTTGGTTGGCGCCCTCGACGAGCTTGCTTTGGTCTACCAGACCGCCCTCGACACCCAGGCGCAGGCTCTTCATGGTGATCTTACCGCCGTCGGCATCAATCTGCTTTTGCATGTTCTGCGCCGCTGCGGCCTTCTTCTGCATCTCGGCGAGCTGCTCGGGCGTCATCGCTGCCATTTGCTCGGGGGTGGGCATGGCCTGGGCAGCGTTGTCGTCTTTCTCGCTGGACGAGCCCATCATGTCGCCCATGGAGTCGGCGTCGATGCCCTGGTCGAGCGAAAGAACGACGGTCTCGGGCAGGCTCATAATGTCGGCAATCTTGCCTCCATCGGCACGTTCTTCCTCGGTGCCCATGTACGTTCGAATGCCGTTTTTGTCAGCCTTGCTAAACACGGCCTCCACAGCCTTGGCGTCCTTGGCGCTCATAAAGAGTTCAAGGTCATCGAGCGATTCGGCGCGGATGGTGTCGGGCACGGGCGAGGCGATGCCGCCTTGCTGCACGCCCACGTCGACGATATCGCTCATGTAGGTAGGCAGTGCCAGATCGGCGTTGCAACTGATTACGATAAGTACGATAGCTGCGAACAGTGCCAGGATATGCTTTTTAAAGAGCTTGAGAATCCTCACTCGGCATCTCTCCTTTCTTGATTGCGGTCGATAATTTCGTTGGCACGCCTTAGAAGACGCACCATCTCTTGGGTATCTGTTTCGCCGAGCTGCTCGAGGAAAGCCGCGGTGCGCTTCTCGAATTCCCGACGTTTGATTTCGAGATCCTGGAATCCTTTGTCGGTCACTATGACGTGTACGCGACGACGGTCAGTCTTTGAGTGCTCGCGCTCGACCCAGCCCTTGGCCTCGAGGGCGCGTAGGATATTGGCGATGCGGGCGCTCGAGACCCAGGCGCGATCAGCGAGTTCGCTCGGCGTGAGCGAACCGCCGGCGAGTATGAGGGCGCGCATGACGGCCATCTCGCCGCCGAGGGCTTTATCCGCAAAGCGCGAAATGCGCTGATGCATGCTGCCGAACTCGGTAAGGAGCTGACGCCCAAGCTCACGGAAATCGGTATCTTCCACCGAAAACCCCTAACACTAGAAACTATTTCCGGTGAAAGATGATACCCCAGCTCAACCATCCCATTCGGTAGATTTCTAGGCATGTCCCAAAAATCTACTTGGCCGCTAGGAAATATAAAGAGTGCATAAAGACTTAAAATCATTCAATTGCTGAAGCGTTTCAAAGAACTATTATGCACGCGGTTAGGCGAGGGGTTGTCACCACCATGACGACTGGGACTCATATAATCGCCACGTGCGATGCTCCAACTTCCCGCAAGGAGACACCTTACATAAAGGGGGATGGAGTCATGGCATTTGACTTCACGGGCAAGACTGCGATTGTCACGGGCGGCACTCAGGGCATTGGCCTCGAGATCGCCAAGGGCATCGTCGCGGGCGGCGGACATGTCGCGCTCATCGCAAGGAACGCTGCTAAGGGCGAGGCCGCTGTGGCCGAGCTTGGCGAGGGCAACAAGTTCTATCAGCTCGATGTCGCCGATGCGCCCAAGGCGCGCGAGACCGTCGAGCAGATTTTTACGGACCTGCCGCAAACCAACATCCTGATCAACTGCGCTGGCGTCATCAGCACCAAGAAGTTCGACGAGATCGACGACACCGAGTGGCGTCGCACCATCGACATCAACCTCAACGGTACCTTCACTATGATGAACGCCGTGTACCCGCACTTTAAGGCAGCCCATGCCGGCACTATCGTCAACGTGAGTTCCGTTGCGGGCAAGATCGGTGGCGGCCTGCTCGGCACCGCTGCCTACGCCAGCTCCAAGGCCGGTGTTAACGGTCTAACCAAGGCAGTCGCCAAGGAAGGCGGCAAGTTTGGCGTCCGCTGCAATGCCGTGTGCCCGTCGCTTACCCTTACCGATATGACCTCGATTCTCTCTGACGAGAACTCTCAGCGCATCATCAACGGTATTCCTCTGGGCCGCGCCGCCCAGGCCAGCGAGCCTGCGCAGATGGTGCTGTTCTTCGCTTCCGACCTCGCCAGCTTCGTGAACGGCGAGATCGGTGACTGCGACGGCGGCATCGTCCTGGACGGGTAATACCCCGCGACGATTATTCGGCGACGGCTCCTGCGACTCGGGACCGTCGCCTTCTTTCTGACATAGGCGCGTGCGGCTACGATTCGCATGCATCCAAAGGAGATATATATGAGTGAATCGACTGCGGTGGAGGCGCCGGCGGCAAAGGAGCCGTTCTTTAAGATGTCCTCCATCCCGGGCGCCAATATTTTGGTGCCGCTTCTGTTGGGCTGCCTGCTCAACACGCTATTCCCCGACCTGTTCAAAACGCTCGGCAGCTTTACGCTTGGCATGACCCAGCAGGGTGCAGGCCCGCTCGTGGGCGCCTTTTTGCTCATCGTCGGTACGACGATTTCGTTTAAGAGTGCTCCTGCCGCCGCTGCCCGCGGCGCCATCATCATCGCCGTCAAGCAGATCGTGGTCGTTGCCGTGTCGCTGCTCATCCTTTATGTGTTCAACGACAACCTGTTTGGTATCTCTGCCATGGTGATGCTGGCGGCTTGCACAGGTGCCAACAACGCTATGTACGCTGGGCTGATGGGCACCATGGGCAACGAGGCCGAGCGTGGCGCCGTCGCCATCACCACGCTCGTTGTCGGCCCTCCGGTCACGATGATTGTCCTTGGCGCCGCCGGTCAGGCTCCGATTGGCTGGTCGCTCGTGGGCGCCATCCTTCCGATTGTCGTTGGCATTATCCTGGGCAACCTGTTCCCCAGCTTTAAGAAGATGATGGCACCGGCACTTTCCGCCATCATCGTGCTCGTCTTCTTTGCCATGGGCTCGACCATGACCTTTGGCCAGCTCATTAATGGCGGTCTCCCCGGTATTCTGCTCGGCGTAATCTGCTCGGTGGTCTTTGCAATTCCCGTTATCGCGGTCGATAAGCTCACGGGCGGTACGGGTGTCGCAGGTGCGGCCATTTCGAGCTGCGCCGGAGCCAATGTGGCCACGCCTGCTGCCATGGCAAGCGTCAACGAGGCCTTGTACGGCGGTGCGGTGCTCGCGACGGCCACGGCACAGGTTGCAGCGTGCGCAATCGTGACGGCTATTTTGACCCCGCTGGTCACCAGCTGGTGCTACAAGCATTTTGAGGGCCAGGGCAACGGCGATAGCAAGGCAACGACCGACAAGGCCGCCGCAGCCGCCTAATGCCAAGCGGCAATCAAAGCTAAAAACTAGCTACGCCACAGGGCGGCCACGGGGGATCCCGTGGCCGCCCTGCAGTTTCTGTAGGGTCTCTGGGGCACTTTACCATGCTAAAGCTGGCATAACAGCTAGAGTGAACGTCGTACAAAGGCAAGGAAAAATACCAAACAAATCGGTGAACGGTAGTTGTTTGCGCTCGCATTTCCTGCGGGTTTGTAAAAAACGCCCTTATG
>CABSYW010000051.1 GCA_902482035.1 uncultured Collinsella sp.
AACCCTGGACCTTGGGATTAAGAGTCCCCTGCTCTACCAACTGAGCTAACGACCCAAAGCTAAAGTCCGTTGTGGCGGACTTTAGAGGAGATATCGTGTGGTGGGCCGTCAGGGGTTCGAACCCTGGACCTTGGGATTAAGAGTCCCCTGCTCTACCAACTGAGCTAACGACCCGATATCAACACAAAGCAAGAACTGGGGTGGGTAAAGGGACTCGAACCCTCGACCTACGGGACCACAACCCGTCGCTCTAGCCAACTGAGCTACACCCACCGTGTCCTGTGCGCTTCGCGCTCGACTATTATTGCAAGGAACGCCACACGATGCAAGCCCCAATTTTCAAGAATTTTGAAAAGAGTTTTTCGAGACCATTTCGAACAAATCCCACCGGTTTCATAGGAGTAAACTTGCCCCACTGCAAATCCTCGAAAGGACCGTCATGAAAGAACTCTCCAACCGCACGGCAACGTTTACCGATTCGGTCATCCGCCGCATGACACGCATCTCCAATAAGTACGGCGCTGTCAATCTCTCGCAGGGCTTCCCCGACTTCGATCCCCCGGCGCAGCTGCTCGATAGCCTCAGCGCCATCGCCAGCGACCCCAAGCCGCTCTATCACCAGTACTCCATTACCTGGGGCTCCCAGGCCATGCGCGAGGCGCTCGCCGCCAAACAGGAGCACTTTATGGGCATGCCGGTAAACCCCAACGAGAACATCGTGGTCACCTGCGGCTCCACCGAGGCCATGATGGCCGCCATGATGACGGTTACGAACCCCGGAGACAAGGTCGTCATCTTCTCGCCGTTCTACGAGAACTACGGCGCTGACACCATTCTCTCGGGTGCCGAGCCCATCTATGTGCCGCTCAACCCGCCCACATTCGACTTTGACCGCGAGGCGCTCGAGGCAGCCTTCCGCGACAACGACCCCAAGGCCATCGTCCTGTGCAACCCTTCTAACCCTTGCGGCAAGGTCTTTACGCGCGAGGAGCTCACCTTCATCGCCGACCTCTGCAAAAAGTACGACGCCTACTGCATTACCGACGAGGTATACGAGCACATCGTCTACGCGCCCCACGAGCACGTCTATATGGCCACGCTGCCCGGCATGTTCGAGCGAACCATCAGCTGCAGCTCGCTGTCTAAGACGTACTCCATCACCGGTTGGCGCCTGGGCTACACCATCGCCCCGCCCCAGATCACCGAGCGCATCAAGAAGGTCCACGACTTTCTCACCGTGGGTGCCGCCGCTCCCCTGCAGGAAGCCGTTGTCACCGCCCTCAACTTCGACGACAGCTATTACGATGAGGTCCTCGACCTCTACACCGCCAAACGCGACCTGTTCTGCCAGGGGCTCGATATCATCGGTCTTGAGCATAACGTGCCGCAGGGCGCCTACTACGTCATGATGGACATCTCTGAGTTTGGCTATGACAGCGACCTCGAATTCTGCGAGGACCTCGCATCCAAGGTGGGCGTGGGCGCCGTGCCCGGCTCGAGCTTCTTCCGCGAGCCCGTCAACCATCTGATTCGTTTCCACTTTGCCAAGCGGGACGAGACGCTTAACGCGGCACTGGAGAACCTCAAGTCGCTACGTGATAAAATCAAGCCGCGCGGGTAAGGACGGCCCGGCAACTAAAGCAACCAAAGAAGCCCCGCACCGCCCGCCACGTTGCGAGGCTTCTTTTTATAGCGCTTTCTTAAATGGTTTAGAGCCCTATACTTTAGTCACGGAGCAACTCGTCCCAGAGAGAGGAATACTATGGCAGAACAGCAGCTTATCGGAGCGCTCGAGGCCGGCGGCACCAAGATGGTCTGCGCCACGGGCTATGCAGACGGCACGGTCCTGGAGCGTGAGCAGATCGCGACCACGACCCCGCAGGAGACCGTCGAGGCCGTCAACGCGTGGTTTGCCGACAAGGGCATCGCCGCGCTGGGCATCGGCGCCTTTGGCCCTACTGCAGTCAACCCTGCCTCGCCCCAATACGGCAAGATCCTGGAGACGCCCAAAACGGCATGGCGCTACTTTGACCTGCTGGGTACTATCCAAAACGAGCTCAATATCCCCTGCGGCTACGACACCGACGTCAACGTCGCCTGCCTGGGCGAGGTCACCTTTGGTTGCGCCAAGGGCCTCACCGATGTGGTCTACCTGACCATCGGTACCGGCGTGGGCGCCGGCGTGCTCTCGGGCGGTAAGCTCGTGCACGGCATGATGCATCCCGAGGCTGGCCACATCCTGGTCATGCGTGACCCGCGCGACACCATTGGCGAGCACAGCGCCTGCCCCTTCCACGACAACTGTCTCGAGGGCCTCATCGCCGGCCCCGGCGTTAAAAAGCGCTGGGATGGCAAGAGCGCCGGAGACATGGCCGATGACCCGGAGGCCATGGACCTGCTCGCAGGCTATCTGGCACAGGCGCTCATGACCTACACGCTGTGCTACGCGCCGCAAAAGATCATCATCGGCGGCGGCGTGGCCGACCACACCCCCATCGTGCCGCTCGCGCGCAAAAAGTGCGCCGAGATGCTCAACGGCTATATCGTCACGCCCGAGGTCAACGACATCGATAACTACATCGTCAACAACAGCCTCGAGGGCAAGCAGGGCATCATGGGCTGCCTGGCCCTGGGCGCACAGGCGCTTCAGTAGCAGACGCACCCACAGGGCGTGGCGCGCTCGGCAAATCCGACCTACGGAACGACGCCACCACGCCCCATATAAGCCCTCAAATAAAAAAGGCCGCCTAGGACCAAACAATACGTCCTAGGCGGCTTTTTTGGCGTACATCAGCGACCGTAAGAGATATCGGAGCACAACGCCCGTTGCAGCTCCACAGCAGTCGATCATCACATCGGTGATCATGCCGGCGCGTCCCGGCACAAAGAGCTGAATCGTTTCGTCGATCGAGGGAATCAGCAGCAGGAACACCGCCGTGGGCAGCAGCACGTCAAAGGTGCGCCGGCCCTCAAAATCAAAGGCGTGCGTTGCCAAGATGCCGAGCACCATATACTCGGTAAAATGCGCGCACTTGCGAACAACAAAGTTGGTCACCCATTCATATGGAAGTCCCACGCCGTGCAGGAAACCGCGGATAGCTTCCATGACCGTCAGGCTCAGCGAGCCCGACCCCGAGCCGGGAACCAGCGAATTGCCCCAGATCAAGAGCGCCATCAGGCAGGTTACAACCGCCCATTTTCGATTGATCTTAACCATGCAGAAGTTATGCCTCCGCGCGGAGCGGCGCGAAGCTGGCGGTACCGCCCTCGATAACGCTCAAATAGGCACGGCCCGTACGCTTGGCGGTAGAGGACTGCAGGCGCTCGATCTCTTCCTCGAGGATCTGATTGACGCGCTCGTGACGACGATTTTCCATAATGCCGGCGGCAATAGCCTCGGCCCGCTCGATGCTCTCGCGCGAGATGCGGGCAGTATCCTCGGGGAACACAGCGCTGTGACGGCCGACATAGGCGGGGGCAGCAGGCTGAGGGGCAGCGACGGGAGCGGGGACTGCAACAGGAGCAGGCTCGTCAATCTCATCCAGAATCGCGGTGGCGGCGGCCCACATGTCCTCGTGGCCCGAGTAATCGGCCATGGGGACATCAACCTCGAGCGAGGCGTCCGGAAGGTCGCCGGTGTCGATGCGATCTTGGGCATCAATCGATGCGGTGATGGCTGCAGGCTCATCGAGGTCATCGAGATCGATGTCCGCGGCACCGGAGATGATAGGCATGCTGGCGAGGTTTGCGTTGTACGGCGCAGCCTCAGCCGCCTGCTGCTGGGCAGGAGCGCCCCAAAGCGAGCTTTCGGCGGCACGGCGGGCGGCAACGGCCTCCTCGTCCGCGGCCATGGCTTCATCAACGTACGAATTGTCGGCAGAAGCGTTCGCGTCCGCCGAGGTAGCGCTGTAGGCGTTATTGGCCGCCGCGTTGGCGACGAGCGCCACGAAAGCCGCCGTGCTGCCCGCAGGGGCGGCCTGGGAGCCAGACACGGCGCGTGCCGCGGCGGCGATGTCGTCGCGATTGAAGGAGTCGGTCTGCCCGCCGTTGGTGAGCTCGTCGATGGCGACTTGATAGACGTCGCGCGAGTGTGCAGGGTCGCAGCTCACCGGCGAATCGTCGTCGAGCATACTGTCGATCATGGACCAAGCCTCGTCCTCGTCCATAGCATCTGCAGCTCGAGCGATGGTAGGGACACCATCATCGGCATGACGGCGCTGGAACGCACCAGTCAGGCCGGAAAGGAATGCCGAGGTAGACTGCTCCGCCTGAGCCTGAGAATCAGAAGCCGCAGCGTAAGGAGTCGCATCCTGCTGCTGAGCTGAAATCGAGGCGGTCTTGAACTCGCTTTGATGCTGATTGAGATTGGCGGCACCGCCCATGGCATCGGGCTGGAACAGACGCTCTTCACGCTGCGCACGATACTCGGAGATACCCAGCGAGGCGGCATAGATGCCCACGCCCGCCACCGCGCCCACGGCGAAGGGAACCGCACCCGCCACGACCGTCTCGTTCACAGACGAAAACGGCAGCGTCGCGGCATACATAACCACGGGAGCGGCAAGGCCGATCCCGCACGAAAGTCCGGCAAGGACTGCTCGTTGTGTTGCATCAGAAGAAGCCATGAGCTCTCCCCATCTTCCAGCACCCAAATCGCATCATTCAGTTGGCTGCGCGAGAGAAGATGAAGCGGGGCTATGCCCCAAAGCAACGGTATATGGTTCGTTTCATCTGCGTTATCCGTCGCGAAGCTTAAAAGCTATTATGCGAAACCGCCCTGTCGATTGCAAGCGACGATGTCGGATTGAAACGGGAAACCTGCTGCTTGCCAGTCTTATGGTCAAAAATAAGCGCGGAGCGGCGATATAGAAAAGGGCCGAGGCTCAAAGCCCCGACCCTTTATTACATTGATGACTATCGCTGCGTGTGGATGACAACCTAGAACGTCTGCTCGTAGTCGCTGTGCTTTTTGGCCGAACGCACCAGGAACTCCTGGTTGGTGTTGGTGCCCTTAAGACCCTTGATAAACGACGCAGCTGCGCGCTCGGTGTTGTTCATGCCGGCAAGAATGCGACGCAGGCCAAAGACAAACGGACGCATCTGCTCGTCAACCAACAGGTCCTCGTTACGCGTACCGGAGGCAACGGGGTCGATAGCCGGGAAGATGCGGCGGTCGGCCAGGTCGCGGTCGAGTTTGAGCTCCATGTTGCCGGTGCCCTTGAACTCCTCAAAGATGACCTCGTCCATCTTGGAGCCGGTGTCGATGAGGGCAGAGGCCAGGATGGTGAGCGAGCCACCGTTCTCGATATTGCGGGCTGCGCCCAGGAAGCGCTTGGGCGGATACAGTGCCGCCGAATCGACGCCGCCCGAAAGGATGCGGCCTGAGGCGGGCGCCGCCAAGTTGTAGGCGCGGGCAAGACGCGTGATGGAGTCGAGCACCACCACGACATCGCCGCCCAGCTCCACGATGCGCTTGGCGCGCTCGATGACGAGCTCTGCCACACGAGTGTGGTTGTCGGCGGGCATATCGAAGGTCGACGCCACAACCTCGCCCTTGATGGAACGCTGCATATCGGTAACCTCTTCGGGGCGCTCGTCGACGAGCAGGCAGATGAGGTGCACCTCGGGGTTGTTAATCGAGATAGACTGGCAGATCTTCTTGAGGATTGTGGTCTTGCCGGCCTTGGGCGGGGACACGATCAAGCCACGCTGACCCTTGCCGATCGGCGACACGATGTCGATGGCGCGACCGGTAATGGAGTCCTTGCCATGCTCCATGCGCAGCGGCTCGTTGGGATAGACCGGGGTGAGGTCACCGAACTTGGGGCGGTTGCGAATCTGCTCGGGGTCTAGACCGTTGACGGTCGTGATTTTGGCGAGGCCGGCGCGCTTGTCGCCGCCGCGCGAAGGACGAAGCGAGCCCTCGATGACGTCGCCCGTGCGCAGACGCGCGGAGCGGATGAGGTAGGCGGGCACGAAGGCGTCGTCGTTGGACTTCATGTAGCCATGGGCATGGATGATACCGGAGCTGTCCGGACGAATCTGCAGGATGCCCTTGATGTCGCGGAAGCCCTCGGCCTTCGCGGCGGTGACGTAGATCTCCTCGACGAGCTCGGCTTTCTTCTTGCCGGTCGTCTCGATCTCGAACTCCTTGGCCTTCTCGCGCAGCTCGGCGACCTTCATGGCCGCGAGCTCCTCGCGCGAAAGCGTGGGCTCGGTGGGAGCGGCATTACGCTCCTTGTTGCGCTGCTTGCGATCGCGCTGACGGTTGCGGCGGTCGTTGTTGCGCTCGTCCTTGCGCTCGTTGCGCTCGTCGTTACGCTTGTGCTGGCGACGGTTGGGGCGAGCGCCATCTTCGGCCTCGGCGGGCGCGGCGCCATCGGTTGCGGCGGCGTCGGCATTGGCCGCAGCGGCGCCATTGGCCTCGGCGCCGGAATCGACCTGTGCTTCGACATCAGCCTGCTGCTCGGACGCCTTGGCCTTAGCGGACTTCTTACGACCGCGCTTGGGCTTCTCGGACGCAGACTGTTCGACGTCTTGGGGCTCGGCGGCATCAGTCGATGCATCGGCGGTCGTCTCGGCGGAATCCTCGGACGCACCCTTCTTGGCAGTCTTGGCCTTGGACGTGCGCTTAGCAGCAGTACGATGGCTGCGACCAGGACGGACGTCGGCGGGCTCGACATCGGCGGGAGCGGCCTCGGAAGTCGTAGCATCTGTCTCTTATACACATCTACGAG
>CABSYW010000052.1 GCA_902482035.1 uncultured Collinsella sp.
CAGCGACAGGGCGATCAGCGTTTCGTCGGAGTGCAGGCGGCGGTTCATGCTGGACAGGTGCTCGGTTTTCAGCCGGCAGATCGGTTCAATGGCGGATTCGTCGATGACGCGCTGGTTCTCGTCGATGCCGGTTACGGCTTTGAGCGCGTTCATCAGCAGCGCGCTTGCCGCGCCGAGCAGTTCGCCGGTCTTGCCGGTGACCACGCGCCCGTTGGGCAGTACCATAGCGCCGGCCGGTGCCCCGGTCGTCTCCTCCTTGAGCAGCGCGGCCGACCGCGCGGGCGACAGGTCCTTGTCCACTCCGGCCTTCTTCATGATGGAGCGAAGCCGCTCGACCTGGTCCTCGCCGGTGCCGGTGCGCCTGAGATGCACGGTGGCAGCGAAGTAGCGGCGCACGATCTCCATGCGGGCGGCATCCCGGCACGCCTCGTCGTCGACGATGGCGTAGCCTGCCATGTTGACGCCCATGTCGGTGGGGCTCTGATAGGGGCTTTCGCCCATGATCCGCTCCATCATGGCCTTGAGGACGGGGAACGCCTCGACATCGCGGTTGTAGTTGACCGTGGTTTTCCCGTACGCCTCTAGGTGGAACGGGTCGATGATGTTGGCATCGTCTAGGTCGGCCGTGGCGGCTTCGTAGGCGATGTTCACCGGGTGATTGAGCGGCAGGTTCCAGATCGGGAACGTCTCGTATTTCGCATAGCCGGCGGCGATGCCGCGCTTGTTCTCATGGTAGAGCTGCGACAGGCATGTGGCGAGCTTGCCGGAGCCGGGGCCGGGCGCGGTGACCACGACCAGCGGGCGCGTGGTGACGATGTAGTCGTTGCGCCCGTATCCGTCGTCGGAGACGATGTGCTCGATGTCGTGGGGGTAGCCTGCGATGGGGTAGTGCAGGTAGCAGGTGATGCCGAGCTGGTCGAGGCGCCGGCGATAGGTGTCCGCGGCCGGCTGCCCCGCGTACTGGGTGAGCACGACGGAGCCGACGTGGAATCCGCGCGAGCGGAAGATGTCGATGAGTCGCAGCACGTCCTCGTCGTACGTGATGCCGAGGTCGCCGCGCATCTTGGCCTTCTCGATGTGGTTGGCGTTGATGGCGATGACGATCTCCACGTCGTCGGCGAGGCTTTTGAGCATGCGGAATTTGGAATCCGGCTCGAAGCCGGGCAGCACGCGTGACGCGTGATAGTCATCGAACAGCTTGCCGCCGAACTCCAGATAGAGCTTGCCGCCGAACTGCGCGATGCGCTTTCGGATGTTGGCGGCCTGTAGCTCGATATATTTCTCGTTGTCGAATCCCTGTCGCATGTGCAGTGAGAGTCCCTTCCGAACGGAGCGCTGTACCTGCACGATTATACCGGGTTCTTTACGAGGGCCACCCCCCCCACCAGTCGCGAAGCGGCTGGGGGTCTTACAAGAATCTGCGAGTGAAATTCGGCGATGTGCGCGGCCTCTAGGCGCACCGAAGGAAGCTGTACAAAGGTACCGCGACTGAGGAGCAACGACGAGGACACTCCGTTATTCCAAATTCACTCCCATTCGATGGCTTCAGTTCTGCCGTCACGTCATTCCAGTTGTCTCCAGTTTTCGGCGCCGTCTCGAGCCGAGTGCCGCCAAGTAACACCGTGTCGTGTTTCGTCGGCCTCGGGGACAAAAGTGGGGACAACTTTTTTCAAACTCAGGGCTTTGAGTTTTTTTGTTTTTGTCCCAAAGCGCGCGGCGGACCGCCTTTGAGATTCCGCTGACGTCCGGATACGCTTCGATCTCCCTTGAATTTTCAGACAGCATATGGTATAAGGTAATTGGTTTTCCGTTAGGAAGGCTTCCAAGTGCCGGGGACGTTTTCCCCGGCTTTTTTCTTATCCAGGAGAACAATGCGAGAACTCAGCATCTTCGTCGACGAGTCGGGAAGCGACGGTCTCTCCGACCGCCACTACCTGCTTACCGTCGTCATGCACGACCAATCCGAGAGCATCGCGGATTCGATCGCGGCATATGAGGGCGCCCTTCGCGCCAAGGGGCTCCCGGACATACCCTTCCATGCGTCGCCGCTCATGAACGGCAAGGACCAGTACTCGGGGCTCGACTTGAGGACGCGCAAGATGTTGCTCGGCTCGTTCCGAGTCTTCTTCCGCCACATGCCCGTGAGGTACCACACCTTTGCATACGCGACCAAGCAGTTCGCCTCGCTCGACAAGCTCGCGGGGACGATGCGAAGGGACCTCGTGAACTTCCTCTTCGACAACCTCGCGGAGCTGCAATCCTACGATATGGTCAAGGTCTATTACGACAACGGCCAGCATTCTATCGCCGAGTCGCTCCATCGCGCGGTCGAGTACGCGCTCTCGAAGGACGCCGTCGTCTACCGATCGGCGCAGCCCTCCGAGTACCGGCTTTCGCAGGCGGCGGACTACATCTGCACCATGGAACTCACGGCGATCAAATACGCGGAGCATACAGCCACCGCGACGGACGAGAAGTTCTTCGGCAAATGGTCCGATTTCAAGAAGGGCATATTTAAGGAGACACGCAAGAAGTTTCTCTAGAAAGACGGCTCGCCATCGGGGAACGGTTTCCCACAGGGGGCTCGCTGCGCGGGAGGGGCCCTTGACGGCATCGCTGTGGGTAAGTACCGGGAGCTCGAGGAGATAACCGCCGAAGAGGCTACAGCGATCATCGGAAAGTGCGAAGAAGAAATGGCCCCAAAGGAAGAAACCCAAGAATCCGAGAAGCGTCCCCAAATGGGAGCGCTTCTTCGGAGACGCTAGCTCGCCCTGCCGTCAGATGCCCCGGGCAAACCCAGCTACGGCCTTTTCGGCACGTGCAGCAGCTTAGCCCCGCAGGAAGAGCAGAACGCTGCTTCACCGGACGCCTTGACACCGCAATAGGGGCAGAAAGCCGCGCGCACTATGCGGTCCGTCGGCGTCCAAGACCTAATCCTCTTGGCGGTCGGTCTGCCACGCGTTCGGCTATGCCCGAGCCGTCGTTAGAGCTCGCTACGGTGTAGTCGCTCGTGAGGTGGCCCTTGTAGTCGAAGTCGATCACGAACTTCCACGAACTGATGCCGCTGAGCGAAGCGACGGTCCCGTAAACCTTGTGCCCGTTCACGGAAAGGGACTCGAGCCTTTTGACGGATCACCCCGTAGCCTCGACGATCTCCTCGAACCCCTCCTGGGTCACATCGTCCCTGAAACACTCGCTCGCACGGTCCCACTCGGCTTTTGCCTTGACCTTCTCGAGCTCGATCTTCCGCTTATCCTGCCTATCGCATGCGAACAGTATGATGCCGAGAAAAGCAAAAGCGGGAAATAGGGTCGTCAGGATGTTGACCAAAGATTCCGTTCAAGGTCCCCCTAAACAAGCCCAGCGCCGTGGGCAAGAAGAAACAGCGCGACGTGGAGGATGATGAAGGCAGGCAGCCCCACCGCGAAATACCACTTGGACGTCTTATGGTGGGCGACGCGCATCCCGGCGATGCCTCCAAGGGCCCCTCCCGCGAGCGAGAGACCAAGCAAGGTGGCTTCGGGGAACCTGCTGCCGCGGTCAATCGCCCTCTTCTTGTCCAGGCAAAAAACGGCGAACGTGATGACGTTGATGGCGAGAAGGTATGCACCGAGAGCGACGATGACGGGCGCGTTGAACGAAGCGCCCGGTTCCAGATCGACGACGATGACTCCGGCCCAAACGAGCACGACAAGCACCCACACAATCAAGAAGACTATGGCGCTGAACCACCAGGCGATGTTGTGCTTGTTCATGTGGTTCCTGGTGAAGATCATAAGGGCAAGGAGCATCCCCAGGGCGCCGCCCGCTACGGCGAACAGGGTCAAGATCCTGCCGTCCATGAGGCCGGTATCCTCGTCCTGGTTGTAACGGGCTATCGCGTAGTCGATCGCGAAGAGAATGAACGTGAGGGCATTAATGCCCGCAAGATAGATAACGAAGGGGTGAACGCCCTGGACAGCACCGCCCAGGGCAGATAGTGCCTGCTCCATAAGAAGAACTCCTTCCCGAACAACATGCCGCCATTATACAGGTAGATTGAACGCCCGATGCGCCTGTTCCCATTGATGCTCCGGGTATGGCGAGAAGAGCCTTTCCGCGGCCCAAACCGCATGGCCAGCCGCAGGCCGCGCTAACCTCTCGCGCCGTTCGTCTGCTTTCGCTCGTCCGAAATTACAACCGCAGCAGGCCGTGTCCAACGGATGGATACCATTTACCCGGGTGCATCTGGGGCAACGGGCCGGCAGGCCCTCGAAAGGTCGCTCGCAGAACACGCAACATCAAACACGAAAGAAGAGACGAACGACAGATGCCGGACCCCGGACGACAGCACCGCGGAAGACGAGCATTCCGAACACAACTGAACGAACTTCGATCCTAGGCAGGCGCCCGCACGGGCGCCTTTTGCTTTTCGGGGACTTAGCTGCCAGCTAAGGCGTACGGCTCATGGCCGTTTCGTGAAGGCCCGACCAGCTCGACCCACCTCGACCCATCTCCGCTCCTGTCGGGCGTGTCAATCGCCGTCAGGCGGTTCAATCGTCGCGCAGACGTAAACGCACACAGGACCGCGCAGACGTATCGCGCGGAAAGATTGGAGGCAACCATGGCGCACGCTACGAAATGCGCCGCGCCCGAGGGCAACCGGGGCCGCGACGAGTGGATGACGGTGATCGAGATGCAGGAGTACATGGGGGCGAGCCGGAGTAAGGCATACGACCTCATCTGGCCGGGAGAGATCGACTCGTACAGGCTCGGAAGGAAGCTCCTGGTTTCGAGGGCGTCGGTGGACGCCTACATCGAGTCGAGGGGCGGCAGGAAATGACGACGGCGACCGCCCCGGGAGCCGCCCGCGGCCGGGCACGCGAGGGAGCCTCGAGACGAGAGGAGCTCGAGGACGACCATGACCAAGAGCATTAGCAGGAGCCAGATGAGGCTCATCGCATCGACCAACGCGATATTCGGCGCCGACGAGGCGTGCGCGATGCTGCGCATCAGCCGCGACGCCATGTACCGGCTCACCAATATGCCTCAAACATGCTGGAACTGCCACAAGGCCATCAAGCCACAACACAAAGGAAGTGCGCTTCTCGTTGCTCCACACTGTTCTTTAATAGGGGAGAACGAAAAGCAATCAACAGCAAAGCGCCGGGGCCACCGATGGCTATATGGAAGGAAAATGCCTATTTTCGATTCCAAAGGTCGGCATCACTGGTAGGCATATCATCATCCTCGAATTCGCCAAGGTAGGTGTAATGGTGATAGCGTTCCCCATCATACTCGTACCCAGTGTAGTCATAACCTCTCTGAGTAACCCCTTGATAAGGCTTGAACTCCGCCTCAGCCTCTTCTTTGGTGTAGTGGTCAGCATCGAACCAAACGCCCTCGGTCTTATCATCGCCCCAGCCGAGCTTTTTGCCCTTGAATACGTGTCTCATGGTATCCACACTTTCACTAATGACTCCCGTTTAGGCTATTGTAGCACTCTCCCATTCAGCTCGTTCGTCTTTTCGGCATATCCAACCAACTGTCTTGTCTTCAGATGCCCCGACGTCCCCACGGCGTCCATCCCCGTCGTCGCGAAGCTGATGCCCGAGCTTCATTTGGCCCCATTTCCGCTCATAAGTACCTTGAGGCTACGGAACGTGCCCGAAGCGATAACACCGCTCAACGACAACTCCCGCGAAGTGACGGCTGTGGCCTCCTTCAGCGCCGAACGCGAGTTGAACGCGTGTTACATTCGCGCCGTGCGCCACAACGCGCTCATGCCATCCACCGGCGCAAGCGCCAAGAACCCGTAAAACCAACAGCTCGTGCACGGCCACGAACCCGCGCCCACGTCGCCTCCGCTTACGACGAGCCTAGCTTGCTTGGCGGGCATCCACCCAAGACACGCATTGGACGGCGTTGCACCAACAGCAAGCAATAACCCAGAGGCGCTCCTCATTTGCATTATGCCTAATGAAGAGCGCCTCTATTTGGGTTAAATGCAATATGCGATAACGAAACCCCCGAAGTCAGTACTCATTTCCGACGTCTATGAACACCAGCCAATCGATACTCAAAACGTCGTGAGTACAATTTGAGTACCAACCTGAGCGATCCCTTGCGAGCAAAAGCAATCTGCCGGTCAGCATTAATTTGAAATGAATTGATGGCGTTGCTTCGGTAATTGAAAGCACTTTAAAACGTACCAGTAAACAATTATCCCAGCTAAACAGCTTGAGAGATTGCGTAGCTGGCTTGTATATACCATATACACCACAGTCCGCAGACACCCATGGCATGTAAATAAAAAAAAGAGGGAGGCTGTTTCCGACCTCCCTCGCAAAGGGCTATCTACTATTCCCACTCGATGGTTGCTGGGGGTTTGCTAGTGCAATCCAGTACCACGCGGTTGATCTGGCGGCCCTCGTTGGTGACTGTCTCTTATACACATCTGACGCTGCCGACGAACTCTAGGGTGTAGA
>CABSYW010000053.1 GCA_902482035.1 uncultured Collinsella sp.
CTACACCCTAGAGTTCGTCGGCAGCGTCAGATGTGTATAAGAGACAGGTATCGGGGAGGGCGGGCTCCGTTATAATCGCCTAGAACATTAAATGGAAACGGGACGGGAGCCATACATGCGCCAGGGTTTCGACAACGCGAAGTATATCGAGCTGCAGGCTGCTCACATTAAGGAGCGCATCTCGCAGTTTGGTGGCAAGCTCTATTTGGAGTTTGGCGGTAAGCTGTTCGATGACTATCATGCGAGCCGTGTGCTGCCGGGTTTTGAACCGGACAGCAAGTTCCGCATGCTCAAGAGCATCGCCGACGATGTCGAGGTTATCATCGCGATCAACGCGAACCACATCGAGAAAAACAAGGCTCGTGGTGACCTCGGCATTACCTATGACGAGGATGTGCTGCGCCTGGTTGACCTGTTTCGCGGCAACGGCTTTGCTGTCGCGGCTGTGGTCATCACCCAGTACGCCGGCCAGCCCGCTGCCGATGTGTTCCGCAACCGCCTGAACGCGCTCGGTATTCCCGCCAAGCTGCACTATCCCATCGAGGGGTATCCGCACGATGTCGATCTGATCGTGTCCGACGATGGCTACGGCAAGAACGAGTTTGTCGAGACCACCCGACCGCTCGTCGTGGTCACTGCCCCCGGTCCTGGCTCGGGCAAGCTTGCCACCTGCCTGTCTCAGCTCTATCACGAGCACAAGCATGGCACGGCCGCCGGCTATGCCAAGTTCGAGACCTTCCCTGTCTGGAATCTTCCTCTGACGCATCCGGTCAATATTGCCTACGAGGCCGCCACGGCTGACCTCGACGACGCCAATATCATCGATTCGTTCCACCTTGAGGCCTACAACAAGACCACGGTCAACTACAACCGCGACGTCGAGGCCTTCCCGGTAGTCCGTGCCCTGATGGAAAAGATCCTGGGCAAGAGCCCCTACCAGAGCCCTACGGACATGGGCGTCAATATGGTCGGCTTTGCCATCACCGATGACGATGCCTGCCGCGACGCTTCCAAGATGGAGATCGTCCGCCGCTACTTTACCGCGGTCGAAAATGTGCGCCGTACCGGCGTGGGCGATGAGCAAGTCGACCGTCTCAAGATTATTATGAAGAAAGCCGGCATCGATAAGAACTACTCACCGGCGCGCTCGGCGGCCCTCACCAGGGAGCAGCTGACGGGTGGTCCCGTGGGTGCCATGGTCATGCCCGATGGCTCCGTGGTGACCGGCAAGACTTCCACGCGCCTGGGCGCCGCGAGCTCGCTCATCATGAATGCACTTAAGCATGTCTCGGGCGTCGACCTTGAGCTCGAGGTCATTAGCGATGAAGCGATCGAGCCCATCAGCAAGCTCAAGACGCATTTCCTGGGCAGCAAAAACCCGCGCCTCCACACCGACGAGACGCTTATGGCGCTGTCGATCACCTCGGCCACGAGTGAGACGGCCGCTCGCGTCCTTTCGGGCCTGGAGCAGCTGCGCGGTTGCGATGCCTTCTTTAGCGTGATTATCTCGCCGACGGACGAGACGGTACTGCGCAAACTGGGTATCAACGTGTGCTGCGAGCCCAAGTTTGAGCGCCGCGGTTTCTTCCATCGCTAAGTTTGAAGCACCGCGGTAATTGCATTGCATTTTGGCCGTATCGGGTTAGCGCCCGGTACGGCTTTTTGATCAATAAAGCGCCTATTTCGGCGAAAAATAGCTGTTTACCTGCCTAGAAACAATTTGAGCGGTATACAATAACCGTAACTGTTTCATCCTTAGCGGGATGCCGCATGATGGATATTACCTGCCATCGTGAGGTGTGTCGGTCGCGCACGGCGCGTTAGATGCTCGTGCTCGGTTTGAGGAGGCTGCTATGGCGGGCAAGGGTCGTGCGAGTGTCAACGATATGAAGCGTGTCGAGGTGCTGGTGTTGATGGAGATCGACCGGCAAACCGAAGACAATGGCGGGCCGTATGGTTTCTCGCGCAAAACGCTTGCCGAGCGCGTGGGGGTTTCGCCGTATCGTGCCCGCGCCGCAATCGATCGCTTGGATTCCGAAGGCATGATTGATGTCGTCTCGCGTTATAGCGACGACGGCGGTCAGCTTGCAAATGGCATTTGCCTCACCGAACGTGGCGAGTGGTATCTTGAGGGCGTCCGTACCGGCATGCTCGTTCAAGAAATGCTTGAGGACGAGGTTGCTGATCGATAGCAGCATGTAACCCTTGCCATAGCGACGCCGCCCGGTTTCCCAGGCGGCGTTTTGTTTCAAGATTGAGAAATGCAATCTCACGCGAGAAAAATTGCGAACGGTCCGCGGCGCGAGTATTACAATGAAGACCCGTAAGATGTGGATAAACAACTTCTACGGGAAGCGCAGGTAACTCAATATGACCAAGCATGTGTTCGTAACCGGTGGCGTGGTTTCGTCTCTGGGCAAGGGTATCACCGCGGCCTCGCTGGGCCGTCTGCTCAAGTCGCGTGGCTACAAAGTAACGATGCAGAAGGCCGATCCGTATCTGAACGTCGACCCCGGTACCATGAGCCCCTTCCAGCATGGTGAGGTCTTCGTTACCGAGGATGGTTACGAGTCCGACCTGGACCTGGGTCATTACGAGCGCTTTATTGATGAGAACCTGACCCGCGATTCCAACTTTACGACCGGCGCCATCTATAAGAGCTTGATCGCCCGCGAGCGTCGCGGCGACTTTTTGGGCGGTACCGTGCAGGTGATTCCTCACGTCACCAATGCCATTAAGGACAAGTTCCGCCGCATCGAGGAGCAGACCGGCTCCGATGTAGTCATCACCGAGCTGGGCGGCACGATCGGCGACATCGAGTCCCAACCGTTTGTCGAGGCCATCCGTCAGTACCGCAAGGAGGCCGGCCCCGAGAACGTCTGCTACATCCACGTGTCGCTCGTTCCCTATATCGCCGCCGCCCACGAGGTCAAGACCAAGCCCACGCAGCATTCCGTCAAGGAGCTCCGCAGCTTTGGCATCCAGCCCGATATCATCGTGCTGCGCTCCGACCACCATATCGATGACGCTATCCGCGGAAAGATCGCAAGCTTCTGCGACGTCGACACCGATTGCGTCTTTACCAACGAGGACTGCGCGAGCATTTACGATGTTCCGCAGCTGCTTGCCGAGCAGGACTTTGACCTGCGCATTTGCGAGCGCCTGGGTCTGGATCCGCGTGAGCGCGACATGAGCGAGTGGAACGAGTTCCTGCGCAAACAGAATCACGCCAACCATCACGCCGACAAGGTGAAGATCGCCGTCGTGGGTAAGTACACGCAGCTGCCCGATGCGTACCTGTCGGTTATCGAGGCCCTGCACCATGCGGGCGTCTTCTACGATCGCCATGTGGACGTCCAGCTGGTCGACGGCGAGAGCCTCGACGAGCAGAATGTCTCCGAGGTTCTGGGCGACGCCTCGGGCATCCTGGTTCCCGGCGGCTTTGGCAAGCGCGCCCTGGAGGGCAAGATCCTCGCGGCCGAGTTTGCCCGTGAGCACAAGATTCCGTATCTGGGCATTTGCCTGGGTATGCAGGTCGCCGTGTGCGAGTTTGCCCGCAATGTCGTTGGCCTTGCCGGTGCCAGCTCCTCCGAGTTTGATCCGGACGGCCCGTATGGCGTCATCGATCTGATGAGCTCGCAGGAGGACGTGACCGAGAAGGGCGGCACCATGCGCCTGGGTGCCTATCCGTGCAAGCTCGCCGCCGATACTCTTGCTCGCGAGGCATATGGCGAGGAACTCGTCTACGAGCGTCACCGTCACCGCTTTGAGTTCAACAACGCCTTCCGCGACCAGCTCGAGGACGCCGGTTTGGTTATCTCGGGTCTGTCGCCCGACGAGCGCCTGGTCGAGATGGTCGAGCTGCCGCGCGACGTGCATCCGTGGTATGTGGCAACCCAGGCTCATCCCGAGTTCAAGAGCCGCCCGACCAACCCGCAGCCGCTGTTCCGCGAGTTCGTGCGCGCTTCGATCGGCCAGCACGAGGGTGTCGACCGTCTGCAGGTGACGCCCATGAACCTCGCTACGGACTAAGGGTGCCGGCGAACCAGGAACATACCGAAGCTACTCCCTCGTCGCTCGCCGTGGCGGCGGGGGAGTATCTCGATTACCTCGCGGTCGAGCGGGGCTTGGCGCGCAACACGATTGTGGCCTATCGTCGTGACCTGACGACGTACTGCGCCTATCTGGAGCGGGCGGGTATTGTGTCTTTTGAAGAGGTGACCCGTCAGGTCGTGGAGGGCTTTGTCGCCGATCGCCGCGACGGAGGCTATTCCGACGCCTCGGTGGAGCGCGCGCTTGCTGCCGTGAAGGGCCTGCATGCCTTTTTGGTGCGCGATGGGGCCGTGGCCCAAAACCCGACGGCGGCGTTGCGCCTGCCTAAAAAGGCTGAGCGTTTGCCGGAGTATCTATCGGTGGAGGATGTCTCGGCGCTGCTCGATCAAGACTTTCCCGAGGGCGAGATGGGACTGCGCGACCATGCCATCTTGGAAGTGCTCTACGGATGCGGTTTGCGTGTGAGTGAGCTGGTTGGGCTCGATGTGGGCGATATCCATATTGACGATGGCTTTGTACTCGTTCGCGGTAAGGGCTCAAAGGAACGCCTGTCCCCACTGGTGGGAAGCGCGGCGCGAGCTCTGACGCTCTATGTAACTGAGGGACGTTCTCGCTTGGCGGCCCATGCCCGCGGAACCGAGACCTCGGCGGTCTTTTTAAATAAGAACGGACGTCGCCTGTCGCGCCAGGCCGTGCATGCGATATGCGAGCGGTATGGGCGTCAGGTGGGGCTGGTGGGGCTCCATCCCCATACGCTGCGTCACTCCTTTGCCACCCATATGCTTGCGGGCGGCGCAGACCTCCGTGTGCTACAGGAGATCTTGGGACATGCCGATATATCGACCACGCAGGTCTACACGCATGTCGATCGTACGCAACTGACCGAGGTTTATTTGGCGGCGCACCCGCTGGCACATCGTTAACACATCGCTGACCTGCATATTTATAGGTATTTGGGGACGGGCTCCAGATTGCCGCGGCGTGCTTTTGCGCGCGCATGGGCAATCTGGGGCCCGTCCCATTTTTCGCCACTTGGCGTCGCGGTGGTGGGCCGCACGTGCCTTGGGTGGGGGAGTTTGGGGGCGATGTGAACGGCATGTAAAGGGACGTAAAAATCGCCTCAAGGTCAACTTGAAGGTTGAGGTTCGCAGGTGTGGTTCTACAGGTGGCATCACGCCTTTGCTGAAAACACAACATATTGTGTTTTCGAACATATGCTTGGGGGTGTTTTGCAATATATTGTGAGTGGAGTGGTGGGG
>CABSYW010000054.1 GCA_902482035.1 uncultured Collinsella sp.
ACGAGATTCGCCTTAGTCTCGTGGGCTCGGAGATGTGTATAAGAGACAGGCCGCTACCTGATCAACGCCGCGGGCAACGGCGTCGCGGACATCTCGCACATGGCCGGCGCTGAGGAGTTCCAGATGGTCTGGCGTCAGGGCAACATCGTGGTGCTGGACAAAGAGCCGCGCACGCTCATGCCGCTCTACCCCGTGCCGACGCCGGTGTCGAAGGGCGTTATCGTGACGGGCACCGTGCACGGCAACACCGTGATCACCGCCACGGCTGCCGTGCGCGAGCCGGGCGACACGCAGACCTATGCGAGCGATGTGAACGCGCTGCTGACCGGCGCGCGCAAGCTGGTGCCCGATCTGGATACGAGACGTGTGGTGCGCGCATTTGCCGGCGGGCGTCCGGTCATTCAGGGAACGAACGACTTCTTTATTGGACAGTCGGCCGTGGTGCCGGGGCTGTTCCAGGCAGCGGGCATTCAGTCGCCGGGCGTGGCGAGCGCGCCGGCCATTGCCGAGCGCATGGAGCTTGTGATGCGTGAGGCGGGCGTGGAGCTGCACGAGCGGGCGGACTGGAACCCAATTCGCCGCGCGCCGGACGACTTTGACCGCGCACCGCTGGCGCGCAAGGAGGAGCTCATCGAGTCCGACCCCGCGTGGGGACAGATTGTCTGCCGCTGCGAGACGGTGCCCGAGGCCGAGATTGTGGCCGCGATTCGGCGCCGCCCGGGCGCGGTTTCGGTCGAGGGCGTCAAGCGCCGCTGTCGTGCCGGCATGGGTCGGTGCCAAAGCGGCTTTTGCCAGAGCCGTGTGGTGGCGATTCTTGCCCGAGAGCTGGGCTGCGAACCCAGCGAGGTATTACTGGAGGACGCCGGCTCCTGGCTGGTCGAGGGACCTTTGAAGGGGGTGCGCTAGGATGGCGAAATTCAAATCGAGCGCTACAGATAGCGGTGCCGTTGAGTCAGTACCGACGCAAGCCTTCGACGTGGTCGTTATCGGCGGCGGACCTGCCGGCATGGCGGCCGCGCTTTCCGCGCATAAGGCCGGCGCGCGCGTGGCCATCGTGGAGCGCGAACAGCACCTGGGCGGAATACTCCGCCAGTGCATCCACCCCGGCTTTGGCCTATCGCACTTTAAACAGGAGCTCACCGGTCCCGAGTACGCACAGCGCTTTATCGACCAGGTACGCGCGACCGACATTGCGCTGTTCCCGGGCAGCATGGTGATTGGGATCGATTCGAGCGAGGGCGCGGAAGCCGCCGCGGTCCATACCGTCACGCTCATGAGCCCCGCCGGCATGCTGCAGCTCACCGGACGCGCGGTCGTCCTTGCCATGGGCTGCCGTGAGCGCACCCGCAGCGAGATAAAGATACCCGGCAGCCGACCCGCCGGCGTGTTTACGGCGGGCCTAGCGCAGCGATACATCAATATCGAAAACCTCAAGCCCGGCTCGCGTGCCGTCATTTTGGGTTCGGGCGATATCGGGCTCATCATGGCGCGCCGCTGCACGCTCGAGGGGATTTCCGTCGAGGGCGTGTACGAGCTCATGCCATACGCCAACGGTCTGCGCCGCAACGTCAAGAACTGCCTGGACGATTTTGGCATTCCGCTGCATCTGTCCACCACGGTCACGCGCGTGATTGGGCACGACCGCGTGGAAGCCGTCGAGGTGAGCCAAGTCGACGAGCGCCTGGCGCCCATTTCAGGGACCGAGCGCATTGTTCCGTGCGACACACTGCTGCTTTCGGTGGGATTGATTCCCGAGAACGAGCTTTCGGTGGGCGCGGGCGTTGAGCTTGACCCACGCACGCGCGGCGCCGTGGTGGACCAGAACCTGCAAACGGGCTTGCCAGGCATCTTTGCCTGCGGCAACGTGCTGCACGTGCACGACCTGGCCGACAACGTAACGACCGAGTCCGAGAGGGCTGGCGCAGCTGCAGCGGCGTGGGCGCTGGGTGGCGGAGCCGAGACGGACGCGGTCGCGGACACGGGCTTCGAGCTCACGGTCTCCCCCGCCGGCATTGCGGGCTACGCGCTGCCGGGACGCATTACGGCTGTGACACTCACCAAGCTCAACTTCCGCGTGCGCCGACCGGTCGACGCCGCCCGTGTGCGCATTCTGGCAGGCGACGAAGAACTGTTTGCAGGCAAGGTCCGCCCGTTTAAACCGAGCGTAATGGAAAGCTTCCCGCTGCCGGCAAAGGCAATCCAGCGCGCACTCGACCTGGGCGCCAGCGAGATTGTCCTATCCGTCGATCCCATCGAGGAGGCATAGCTCATGAGTAATAACGCAATCGATACGCTGCAGTTCAACTGCACCACCTGCCCATCCGAATGCCTTCTGACCGTAGAGGTGGAGCACGACGCCAATGGCGCCGTGGTGGAAGTGCGCTCCGTAACCGGCAACAACTGCCCACGCGGCGATAAGTTCGCACATCAGGAGCTCGCCTGCCCCATGCGCGTGCTCACGACGACCGTGGCCGTCTCCGGCGGCGACGAAGCCCTGCTCCCCGTGCGCACCGCCGAAGCCATCCCGCTAGAACTCCACGCCCAAGCCATGGCCCTCATCCGAGGCCTGGTCGTCAACGCCCCCATCCGCATGGGCGACGTCGTACTGGAAGACCTCCTCGACACCAGCATCAACCTCATCGCCAGCATGGACATCAACCGAGCCCAAGTAGCTAATTAGGGACGGGGCTCTTTTAGCTACCCCGCCATCCACCCAGCCCTCTTCAATTGCGGTGAAATAGTTCCTGATTTCCGCCAAAACCCTGGCATCCAGGAACTATTCCACCGCAACTTATGTGAAGGCGCTTGGGATACTATGGTGGCACCCTAGCGAAAGGATGTTTCATGGCACATGTCGATGACCAGCGTGTGGCGCGCGTGCTCGATGCGCTCGAGGCTCAGCACGCCGGCGCGCAGCTGCTTGTGAATGACCCGTGGTCGATCTATTACCTGACCGGCTTTTATGCCGATATGTTCGAGCGTTTTTGCGGCGTGCTGCTCGCGCGCGGTGCCGAGCCGGTGATCCTAGTCAACGCCCTGCACCAGCTGCCAGAGTACGACAATGCCCGCGTCGCCTATCACACTGACACCGACGTCGTGGCCGACGCCATCGTTCGCGAGGTCGATCCGACCAAACCGCTCGGCATCGACACCGTCATGCGTTCCGGCTTTTTGGTGCCCCTCATGGAGCGTCACGCCGCGAGCGAGTTCTTCCTAGGCGACTTTGCCGTCACCGCCGCACGCACCCACAAGGATGCCGCCGAGCAGGAGCTTATGCGCGCGTCCTCTGCCGCCAACGACGCCGTGATGGCCGACGCCATCAAGCTCGTCCACGAGGGCGTGACGGAGCGCGAAATTGCCGACCAGATGCTCGGCTTGTATCGCAAGCACGGCTGCGAGGGCTTTAGCTTTCCGCCCATCGTGAGCTTTGGCGCCAACGCCGGCGACCCGCACCACGAGCCCGACGACACGGTACTCAAGCGTGGCGACGTGGTGCTGTTCGACATTGGCGGACGCCATCGCAACTACTGCTCGGACATGACGCGCACGTTCTTTTGGGGCGAGCCGGACGCGGAGACCGCACGCATCTACGACATCGTGCGCCGTGCCAACGAGGCCGCCGAGGCGCTCATCGCACCGGGCGTGCGCATGTGTGACCTAGACCGTGCCGCGCGCGACGTGATTGAGGACGCTGGCTACGGCAAGTACTTTACGCATCGCCTGGGCCACTCGATCGGCCTGCAGGACCACGAGCCAGGCGACGTCTCGCTCGTCAACGAGCAGGTCGTTGAACCGGGCATGGCGTTCTCCATCGAACCGGGCATCTACCTCCCCGGCCGCACCGGAGTCCGCATCGAGGACTTGGCCCTAGTTACCGAGTCCGGCGTCGAGATTCTCAACGCCTACCCCCACGACCCAGTCCGCCTAGACTAGCCAATGCGGCAAAGGGACAGCCCCTTTGTCACATTGCGATTACGTCGTGCCACGAAAACGGGCTATCTACTACGTTTAACCCGCATGGGTCGACCACACCCGCGTTTTCGCAAAATCCGCAAGCCATCTACCTGCGGTTTTAATTTCGCAATGTTCCGTGTGGTCGAGGGTGGTCGCCAAAACGTAGTAGATAGGCCCATTTCGAGGCAAGCGAGTCAACTCGGGGCACAAGACAGCTAAAAAAGCCACGTCCCAAATTGACTGCTTTTGAGTTGCGGTGATATACGGACTGTTTGAGGCCTCTGGCTTGTAAAACGGGGGTGCGGACAGAAAGTTGGACCGCGGGGCGGTCCGGACTGGAGGTTCGCATGTACAGCAGGGAGAAGGTCGAGCTCTTCCTCCTGGCGACGGAGGACGGCATGGGGCCCACCGCCGCCGCGGAGTTCGCGGGGGTCACGGTGAGCGCGGCCAAGAAGTGGGCGACGGGGCACCTCCCGCGCAGCTACACCGGCGGGGGCTGTAGAATCGGTGCGAGGAAACCGCGCCGGAAGGAGGCCAGCTTGGGCCCCGACAAGTCGATCTACGCCCCGCCCGCGACCGGCCCGCTCGCCGGGCTCAACGAGGACCAGATAGAGAACCTGCTGCTCAGGGCGGTGTTGGCCGACCTAAAAGCGGAAGGGTGGGACCCGGCTTCGATCTCGAACAGGAGCAAGTGCGAGCTCGGCGAGAGATTGAGGCGGGCGACCGCCCTGCCCCTCCGCTCGATCACAGGTTTCTTGAGGATATCGAAGAGCTCCTATGAGTACTGGAGGCCCCGCGTCGCCGCGCCGCGCGACCGCGACGCCGACATACGCGGCCGCGTGGTGCGCATCTTCCGCGAGGGCTCGGGGTGCTGGGGGTACCGCACCGTCTGGGCGCGCCTGCGCCGCGAGGGGGTCCGCGCCAGTGAGAAGCGCGTGGCCCGCGTGATGCGCGAGGAGGGCCTCGAGGTCGTCTACAACAAGAGGCGCGCCCGGGGCTACAGCTCCTACGCCGGCGAGGTCTCCAAGGCGCCGGAGAACCTCGTGAACAGGAATTTCCACGCCGACGAGCCCAACCGGCTGTGGCTCACCGACATCACCGAGTTCAGGCTCCCGGGCGGCGAGAAGGTCTACCTGAGCCCGATAGTCGACTGCTTCGACGGGATGCCCGTCGCCTGGTCGATCGGGCTGCACCCCGACAAGCGCCTCGCGAACTCGAGCCTGCTCAAGGCCTGCGCTGTTAGCGTCAATATAATTTTCACCATTTCCACCAACGCATTTTCGCCAAT
>CABSYW010000055.1 GCA_902482035.1 uncultured Collinsella sp.
GCTGCGCGGCAAGGAGATATATTGCCAGACCGGAGGGGCCCCGGGGGCGGGAATCTGGGCGTACACATTTCCTACACATCTTGTGATCCGACTAACGTTTGCCAGCCGTTAACTACCGCTCGCCGAGCATCTCTTTATATAAGGCAGTCTCATGGTTAAAGCGGATACGTCCCCCTAGCTAAAGCACAGCCAGCATCGAGCAACTCATCACGTTCTTCCACCGAGAACCCCTCGGCGTAGACGCGCACCACTGGTTCGGTCCCGCTAGGACGGACCAGCAGCCACGTGTCATCCTCGAATGACAGACGCAAGCCGTCCATATGACTAACGTTTTGCGGCACCTTGCCACAAATCGACTTGGGGTTTACGCCCGGCAGCAGGGTTCGTAACGTTTCGGCATCTTCGGCCTCAAGGCGCAAGTCGCGTCGACCGTAACTCGTCTTACCAAAACTGTCCTCGAGTTGGTCGACCAGAACGCCCAAAGGCGCGTCCGTCTTTGCCATAAGCTCACACAGAATCAGACAGGCGAGGATTCCATCGCTCTCGGGCATATGCGCGGCGATGCCGATACCACCGGCTTCTTCGCCGCCCATGAGGACGCCGCCCTTCTTCATCTCTGCCGCTATATATTTGAAACCGACTGGTTTGACGGTCACGCGGCAACCAAGCGCATCGGCAATGCGGCGCACGAGCGTCGAGCATGAAAGATTGACGACGACGCGCCCCTTCAAATTACGAAATTGAACCAAGTCGCCCAAAACGAGCGCCATGATCTGATGCGGATGTATATATCTGCCGCGCTCGTCAACCGCGCCGATACGGTCAGCGTCGCCGTCGGTCACCAGGCCAGCGCAAGCTCCGTCCTCGATAACCGTGCGCTCGCAAGCGTCCACCCACGGCTCAACGGGGTCGGGGCAGATATCTTCTTGGTCAGACGCCTGCCCGGCGTGAATCTCGTGCACCTCAACGCCAAGCTCGCGCAGCAAGTCGGCTAGATAGCCCTGGGCTGCGCCGCCCATGGGATCGACAACCACGCGCAGGTGCGCGGCGCGGATGGCTTCGGCATCGACAAACGATGCCACCGTCTGCATATAGTCAGGAATGATATCCGCGGTGCGATATTGCCCCTCGATCCCCGTTGGCTCGGGAGCCATGGTCTCTTCGAGCTCTTCGATGACATCCTGGTTGGCGGTCGAGCCGTCACCCATGCGAATCTTGAGGCACAGATAGCCCTGCGGATGATGGGACCCCGTCACCATGAGCGCGCCGCACGCCTCACCGTCATAAGCCGCCGCCCACGTAAGGGCAGGGGTCGGGACAGGTCGCGAAGCGAGCACGGCGTCTAGCCCGTGCGCCGCTAGCACGCCCGCCGCAAGCTCAGCGAACTCGCGCGCCAGGGGCCGGGTATCGAACCCTATATATACCGTTTTGCCCGGATTGGTCTTTTGCCACAACTCGCCGACGGCATCGGCGATACGGGCAACGTTATCGGCAGTGAAGTCCTCATCGACGCGAGCGCGCCAACCGTCAGTTCCAAAATGAATTATCGCGCACACGCGCAGACACCTCGCAGTGTTTGGATCATGGTACGCATGGGGTATACCCGCAACATGCGCTCGGCAACCTGCCGGCACCAGCATTCACCATTTGGGCAAATGCTGCCGAGGACATGCAAGCAATAAAAAAAACCACCCCGTATGGAGCGGTTTTGCCCTTTATATATCGAGCGCCTCGGCCATCGCGGCCGTAGTGATTGCCGTGGTTCCACAGCAACTGCCCACCATTGCGGCACCGGCATGTCTCCATTCGATGCATGCGCGCGCGAAAGCTTCGGGGTTCTCGTGCCATACGGGGCCATCCTGAGTCTGGACCGGATCGCCTACGTTGGGACGCACCGTGACGGGAGTAGTCGCCGATGCAACCATCCTGGGCACCGCCGCGTTCGCGGCCGCAAGCGAACAGCAATTAACACCAACCGAGTTTGCGCCGTGTTTTTCGGCGTACAAAACGGCTGCCTCGATGTTGAGGCCATCGCCCAACAGGTCGCCTTTATCGTCAACGACAAAACTCACCAGAACAGGCATGCCGTCGGCGGCGTCTCGGGCGCCGGCAAGCATGGGCTGCAAATTACGGATAGACGTCACCGTCTCGATCAGCAGACCGTCAACACCAGCATTGAGCAAGGCGTGCGCCTGTTCGCGCGCAATGCCTCGGATTTCACGATACTCGGCAGAGTCCTCGGCAAACCATTCAATACCGATCGGGCCCATCGAGCCCAGCAGCAGCTGAGGGTGCGCCTGGCGGGCATCGTCGACGGCCCCGCGATTGACCTCCGCCACGGACGGCGCAATCTGGTCGTGCTTGAGGGCATAGCTCGATGCCTGAAAGGTGTTGGTAATGAGCACCTGTGCGCCGGCGGCGACATACAAGCGATGGATACGAGAAACGGTCTGCGGCTCTGCCAGATTCCAAAACGCCGGTGGAATGTCGGCGGCATCGTACTCACTCAACAGAACACTGCCCATGGGACCCTGCGCCAACAAGGTCTCGCTCGACAAGCGGCGCGTAAGTTCCTCGGCACCAAAGCGGTTGTAATAACTCGTATCCATATATATCCCGCTATTCCTCGACGCTGATTCCCTGCTTTTCGAGATAGGCGAGCCAGCGGTTCATCGTGTCCTCGGAAAGCGCATGCTCCATCATGCAGGCCTCGGAATCGGCTCGCTCAAATTCGACACCGAGCTCCTGAACCAAAAACGTGCGGATGAGGCGATGACGGTACCAGATAGCCGTACCAACCTCGCGGCCGCGATCGGTCAGGACTACCTTGCCGTAGTGCGATTGCTCGACAAGTTCGGATGCCTTGAGCGCCGAAACCGCTTTATTGACCGATGCCTTGGAGACGCCAAGGCGCTGCGCGATGTCGACCGATCGCACGCCGTTGGTTTCCCCCTCTTCGCTTTCAATGCGAACCATGCACTCCAAGTAGTCTTCGTTCGCCACCGTCAGATGTAGTTCGCGCGAGCTATTTGTCGTATCCATGATCTTCCGTCCCTTCTGCATTCAATGGCTGATTCTACCCCATCCAAGCGTCGTGGTATGCCGTGGCATACCGTGCTAGAGTTCTTGTTGCACACGACGACCAAGATTGGAGCGGTCTTTATGGAAAACACCACCACGAGCCCCGATGTCCTCGAACGCTTTTTGCGCTACGTCCAGATCAACACGCAGTCCGAGGATGCAAACTGCGACCAGGTACCCTCGAGCGCCGTTCAGTTTGACCTTGCCAACGTGCTGGCTGAAGAGCTGCGCGAGCTTGGTGCGGAAGATGCCCACGTGACCGAGCACGCCTATGTCTGCGCGCATATCCCCGCAAGTGCGGGCGCTGAGGACAAGCCCGCCCTGGGCCTGATCGCCCATCTCGACACCACCGAAGTTGCACCGGGCGCCGGCGTGAAGCCGCACATCGTGCACTACGAAGGCGGCGACCTGGTCTGCGGCACGGTTGACGGTAAACCCGTTGCCATGAGTACCGCCAAGCTTCCCGCCCTGAATGACCTCGCGGGTGAGGACCTGGTCTGCAGCGACGGCACCACGCTGCTGGGCGCAGACGACAAGGCAGGCGTCGCCGAGATCATGTCGCTTGTCGCGCGTATCGCTCAGGACCCTTCTCTGCCCCATCCCGCACTCGGCATTTGCTTCTGCCCTGACGAGGAGATCGGCCACGGAGCCGAGCTGTTGGATATCGATACCTTTGGCTGCAAGTACGCCTACACGGTCGACGGCGGCCCCATCGGCGAGCTGGAGTGGGAGTGCTTTAACGCCGCCGAGGCGACCGTCCGCTTTGAGGGCCAGTCCATCCACCCGGGCGACGCTAAGGGCCGTATGGTCAACGCAGGCAATCTGTTCTGCGACTTCAACGCGTTGCTCCCCTACGTGCAGCGCCCGGAGTATACGGAAGGCTACGAGGGCTTTTATCACCTTGAGGGTGTATCTGCGACCGTCGATCACGCCACAGCGCGCTATATCGTCCGCGACCATGACGCCGCCAAGTTCCAGCAGAAACTCGACCTTATTGATGCCGCCGCCTCGATGCTCAACCAGCGTCTGGGTGAGGAGCGCGTGACGGTCGAGATTAAGCAGCAGTATCGAAATATGGCCGAGATCGTTCGTGACTATCCCGAGCTTATTGATGTTGCCAAGGAAGCCTACCTTGCCTGCGGCGTTGAGCCCCAAGTGCTGCCGATTCGCGGCGGCACCGACGGCGCGCAGCTGTCGTTCCGCGGTCTGCCCTGCCCCAACCTTTCCACCGGCGGCTATTGCTACCACGGCGTCAACGAGTTCGTCCCGGTCAGTTCGCTCGTCAAGATGACCGATGTGCTCCAGGAGCTCGTCGCCCGCTTTGCATAAGCCTGGCTGCACAAGTCCGAAAGACGAATCGCCCCGTCCTCAACCGAGAACGGGGCGATTTTTTTGCTGCAATGAGAACAGGTTGACGCACGCCAGCCTCTTAACGCAAGGAGTGTCCCAAACTGCCGGCACAAAAGGAACGTCCCCAAGTGCCAAGTGTTCCGGCAACGCCGATGTTTTGGCGCGGACAGACACTATGACCCAATCCGAGGGCACTAAAAAGATAGGAGCCCCCGCTCGT
>CABSYW010000056.1 GCA_902482035.1 uncultured Collinsella sp.
CCTCGGCAAGTTCACCGACGCCGTCAAGGCCGGCAAGACCCCCGAGGAGGCCATCGCTGGCGCTATGGGCCACTATGGTCAGTGGGAGAACGCTGCCAAGTACATCGACCCGCGCACCGACGAGGAGACTCACTCCGTCGCCAGCGTGTTCCCGGTTCACGAGTAGAAAGGGAGGGAAATAACTATGACTGTTACGTTCGAAGGTTACGAGCGCCGCGCTGACAAGATCAACAAGTGCCTCGCCGACAACGGCATCGCCTCCCTCGAGGAAGCTCTGCAGATCTGCACCGACAAGGGCTTCAACCCGCGTGAGATCGTCAACAACACCCAGTCCATCGCCTTCCAGAACGCCGAGTGGGCCTACACCCTCGGTTGCGCTCTCGCTGTCAAGCGTGGCGCCAAGTCCGCTTCTGAGGCTGCCGCCATCATCGGCGAGGGCATCCAGGCCTTCACCGTTCCCGGCTCCGTCGCCGAGGACCGCAAGGTCGGTCTGGGCCACGGCAACCTGGGCGCTATGCTGCTCTCCGACGACACCGAGTGCTTCGCCTTCCTGGCCGGTCACGAGTCCTTCGCTGCCGCTGAGGGCGCTATCGGCCTGGCTCTGAACGCCAACAAGGCTCGTAAGAAGCCGCTGCGCGTCATCCTCAACGGTCTGGGCAAGGACGCTGCTCAGATCATCGCCCGCATCAACGGCTTCACCTACGTGAAGACCCAGTTCGACTACTTCACGGGCGAACTCAAGGTCGTCGAGACCATCCCCTACTCCGATGGTCCCCGCGCCGCCGTCAACTGCTACGGCGCCGACGACGTCCGCGAGGGCGTTGCCATCATGTGGCACGAGAACGTCGACATCTCGATCACCGGTAACTCCACCAACCCCACGCGCTTCCAGCACCCCGTCGCTGGCACCTACAAGAAGGAGCGCCTCGAGGCTGGCAAGAAGTACTTCTCCGTCGCTTCTGGTGGCGGCACTGGTCGTACCCTGCACCCGGACAACATGGGCGCCGGCCCTGCCTCTTACGGCATGACCGACACCATGGGCCGCATGCACTCCGACGCCCAGTTCGCCGGTTCTTCCTCCGTGCCTGCGCACGTCGACATGATGGGTCTCATCGGCATGGGCAACAACCCCATGGTCGGTGCCACCGTCGCCTGCGCTGTCGCCGTCGAGGAGGCCCTCAAGGCCTAATCGCGCCCGCGCGATGCTCATATAGTTGAGCTTTGGAGCCGCTACCTTTCGAGGTAGCGGCTCTTTTTGTTTGCCCCGTCCCAAATTGGTTACTCTTATTAGAAGGTCCGATATATCAGTTGCGGTGAAATACGGACTGAATTACATCCATACAGACCAAAACAGTCCGTATTCCACCGCAACTTATCAAATGGGCCGACCGAAGTGGCCGAGTCCACCTGACGCCCACCTGCCATATTTGCCCTTTACCGATTTGCCGGGTCTTTGCGGCCCCATTGCCGATCACCCGTGCGACAATGCGCCGGACAAGAAAGGAATCCGATGGAATCGACTGATGTACTGGTAATTGGATCTGGCATTGCGGGCCTTTGCGCCGCCATCGAAGCGGCACGCACGGGCGCAACCGTCGCTGTGGCAAGCGCCGGCAAGACTATGAGTGGATCGAGCTTCTTCCCCGGAACCTGGGGCCTAGGGCTTATCGGACCCGTTAACGAAGACGACGAGCAGGACCTCATCGACACCATCCTGGCCGTCGGCGGCGGCGTTGCCGACCCCGAACTCGTCCAAGCGTTCGTCCACGGCATTCCCCAAGCGATTGACTGGCTCGAGCAAGACCTGGGCGTTGAGCTCCAGCGTCCGCAAAGCGCCAAGAGTGCTCAACAAAAGCAATTTATCCCCTGCTTTGACCACAAGACGCGCATGTGGCGCGGCCTCACCCGCAAGCCCCTTGAGGACGCTCTGACGACCTGGATCGAGTCGCTCGGCATTCGCCTGCTCCCCCGCCATGAGCTTATCGACCTTGTTGAGGACACGAACGGCAGAATAACCGGAACCGTACTCTACGACCTTACCGAAAATCGAATCGTGCCCTTTTCTGCCAAGGCCACGGTCATCGCAGCCGGTGGCACAGGCGGCCTGTTCGAGCGCAGCCTTACGTCGGCTGATGTGCTCAGTTCCTCGCAGACCATCGCGCTGGCGCACGGCGCAACACTTACTAATATAGAGTTCATGCAGATGATGCCCGGCTTCATCGAGCCCAGGCGTAACTTGGTCTTCAATGAGAAAACCTGGCGCTACGTGCACGTAGACCAGCCGGTAGATATTGCCGACGACAAGCTGGACGACCTGCTCGAGCAGCGCTCTGGATATGGTCCCTTTACGTCACGCTTGGCCTCCCGCGCTATCGATCTCGTCATCGATCGGGCAGGTGCCGAAGGCCTGGCGCTCCGCTACGACTTCCCCCGCGAGGATGTCCCAGAGTTTGTGCAGGCCTTTGCTACGTGGCTGCAAGACGAGCACGGCATCGCTCCGACTGACGAGATGCGCGTTGCGATGTATGCCCACGCCGCTAATGGCGGCATCAAGATCGATAAGACCGCGCACACGGGCGTTGAGGGCCTCTACGCTTGCGGCGAGGCGACAGGCGGCATGCACGGCGCCGACCGCATTGGTGGCTTGTCAAGCGCCAACGGCATCGTATTCGGACGCATCGCAGGCGCATCAGCAGCCCTTGCAGCACAGAAAGAGCCTGAGGCAGCCCTGAAGGCGGATATCGCCCTCCCCCAGTACGGCATAGCCGCAACAGATGCCGATCGCCTGACACAAAGCCTTAGGCACACGATGAGCACCTATTGCATGATCAACCGCACCGAGACGGGCCTATCCGAGGCACTACACGAGCTTGAGGGCTTAAAGACGGAGGCAACGACCTTGAGCACACAGAAAGCCCAGGACAGCGAAGTCGCAGCCCTCGCCCGCCTGCAATCGCAGATTCGACTAGCACAGGAAATGGTCAAAGCCATGCGCAAGCGAACTGAAAGCTTAGGTTCGCACTATCGAGCAGACTAAGCCGAGCACCCCTCCAGAGCAGAACACAACTTCTCGATATTAATGGGTCCCGTGAGCTCAAAGCGACACAGGGCCCATTCGTGTCCGCGCGGGCAAATATACTCATTCTGAATACGGAGTCGAGATAGTCCACGTAGACAAACGAACAGAAAGGAAGAGATATGGACAGCAGGGATATCGAGAAATGGCGTGTCGAACTTGACAGCTACGCCCATGTAGAAGACGGCGTTGAGTATTGGCTCGCACGCGATTTAATGGAACCCCTCGGATACACCCAATGGCGTAATTTTGAGACTGCAGTTAAGAGATCCATGGCATCGTGTGACACCAATAAAATGCCTGTTGCCGCCCATTTTGCTGAGGCCAGCAAAATGGTAGATGCCGGCATCGCCAAACGAGCCGTAAAAGACTACAAGCTGACGCGCTACGCATGCTATTTAATCGCCCAAAACGGAGACCCAAACAAGCCCGAAATCGCACTCGCACAGGCGTACTTCGCCGTGCAGACACGGCGTCAGGAGCTCATAGAGCAGCGCTTCGCAGAGATTCAGCGCTTGCAGGCGCGCCACTCGCTATCCGATTCAGAGAAACAGCTCTCGGGCATTGCGTTCAAACGAGGCGTGGACTCCAAAGGATTCGCGATCATCAAGTCGAAGGGCGATGAGGCGTTATTCGGCGGCAGAAGCACGGCGGACATGAAGCGGCAGCTTGGTGTGCCCAAGAGTGCTGCATTGGCGGACAAGCTAGCCGATGTTCTCATCAAAGCAAAGGACCTCACGAACTCGATGACGGCCTTCAACGCCGAGGAACACGACTTGTACGGTCTGGACCAGATCAAACAAGAACACGTCGAGAACAACACGAGCGTGCGTGGCAGCCTCATCGACCGCGGAATTGTTCCCGAGAACCTACCGCCTGCCGAGGATACAAAAAAGCTCGAGCGTCGCGTGAAGGCAGACGAGAAGAAACTCAAGGAGGGTACTGACGGTTTCACCGATCCCCAGGGTAGACTCAATCTGTGAAAGCGGCCGCGCCCTTTCGGGTTCGACCCCATGCGAGGTCAACAAAAAAGCGACCAGCCTGAGCCAGTCGCTTTAACGATCTTTGGGTGGGCCGTCAGGGGGTCAGCCTGCTGCGCAGGTGGCCGCTGCGGCGCCAAGGCGCCTTGCGCGCTGCACTAGCAAACGCTTACGCGTTTTCTCAGCTCCGCGCCCTTTCGGGTTCGACCCCATGCGAGCTCAACAAAAAAAGACGGCCAACTTTCGTTGACCGTCTTAACATGCTTTGGTGGGCCGTCAGGGGGTCGAACCCTGGACCTTGGGATTAAGAGTCCCCTGCTCTACCAACTGAGCTAACGACCC
>CABSYW010000057.1 GCA_902482035.1 uncultured Collinsella sp.
GGCTCAAGACCGCATCGCAAGGCGCAAAACCGAGGTTGATGAGTTCGCGGGCACCATCTGCCGCCTCGCAGCCAAACACGATATCCAGGCACCGCAAAACGAGTGGCTCTATCGGCGCATCCGCGATATCGAGAAAAGCTGGTAGCGCCGACGCGCCGCATTCAACAGCCTTAACAGCAAAACCGCCGCAAGGGAACCTTTCCCCTGCGGCGGCCTTCATCTTCGTCTATGACCGGCGGCCGATCTCACAACAGTTAGCGTTGCGACCCCGGCACCTCGTCCTCATCGTCGCGGCAAAGAACCACGCCTGCGCTTCCCAGCAGCGTGGCCGCGATCAGCGCGCCGACCACGATAGGAGCAGCCCCGCATGTCCCCTGCATGCCCGCGACGAGCGCGGCCGTGGGACCAAGGCAGCCAAGCATCAACGCGACGGCGGCAACGGCAATATCTCGAGCATTCACAAGACCACTTCCTCCAAGAGAAAGACCTTATTTCTCATGAACTAGTGTGCCCCGCATCCATACGCCCAGCGTACCGCCACGGTAAGGGCTCTGTTAACTCAAACGCATACATAGAACGGACGTCCTTACGTTGCCCTAAAGCTCGGTAAAGACGCCCGTCCGCCAAATATCCGTGATGCAGAAAAATTACCAACCGGTGTAGTAGTCGGTGGTTCCGGCAGCGCAGCCGGAGTCATAGACCTTGCAATCACCCTTGGAGCCCGTAAAGGTCGAGCCCTGGGCCATATCGCCCGCGGCAACAACGTAATAGCCGTCGGAATCGCGCCAAAAGCCCTCAGAATCCTGAGTCCATTCGCCCGTGCGATAGTGATAAAGCACATTGCTGCTGTAATAGGTCTCGCGGCGCCCGTTGTAGTTATTGACACCCGCAGAGCGCGTCAGGCCCGATCCGTTCGCGTAGGACGCGGCAGACGCGTAGGACGGAGTGTAACCGGCGTTGTAGTACGAAGCCTGGGCGACCTCGGCAGCCTCCGCCTCGGCGGCAGCCTCGAGCGCTTCGCGCTTGGCATCCTCAAGCGCAGTGCGCAGCTCATCGAGCTCGGTCGACTTGGCGTCGACCTCCCCCATCGTCAACAGGCTACCCGCACCGTCGATGCAACCCTGCAGCACAGCGCGCTCGTCATCGGTGGCATAGTCGCCATACATATTCATGATGATCTGAGCGCGCATCTCCAGGGAATCGCGCTTGGCCTCCATCGAGGCGTTCCACTCCTGCATGGAACCATAACCATCGCCGCGATAGTCAACGGGCTGTACCAGCGTCGTCTCGGACGGCGTAGATCCAACCGTATCGGATAGTGTTGCCGCGTGGGCATCAGTTGCACCGGCGCCCGCCAAAAGTGCCACGGTCAGAGCGGCGGAAAGGGCGGCGGCTTTCGGTTTTCGTGAATCGATCCTCATGTAGCTAGAAACCTCCGTAGTGCGTTTTTGCTGCGTTTGAGCTGCGTGTGATTCGATCGCGCTGCATAGTACCCCGAGCAAATCGCGACCTGCGGTTTTACTCAAAAGGCGCACGTCAATTGCGTAAAACTCACATCCTCTTAACAGGAGTTTTCCACATCTCGATTGCATAAAGCATGCCAAAAACCCTGTTTTTGCACCCGCTCTATGCAAAAAAGGCACCTGTGCAACCATTGTTCGCACAGGCGCCTTGAGCAGGCATTTTATGCAGTTATACCTATCGAGTCGCAAGGGGTCCTTGCACAAGTCGCCTTACTCGTCCAGCGCGGAGAAGGCCTGCTTCAGATCCCAAATGATATCCTCGGCGTTCTCGGTACCGATGGAAAGACGGATCGTGGAGGGCGTGATGTTCTGCTCGGCGAGCTCCTCGGCAGAGAGCTGGGAGTGCGTAGTGGTAGCCGGGTGCACGACGAGCGACTTGACGTCGGCCACGTTGGCGAGCAGCGAGAAGACCTGCAGATGGTCGATGAACTTCCAAGCTGCCTCCTGGCCACCCTTAATCTCAAAGGTAAAGATCGAGGCACCGCCGTTGGGGAAGTACTTCTGATAGAGCTCGTGATCGGGGTGCTCAGACAGGCTCGGGTGGTTCACCTTGGCGACATGGCTATCACCAGCCAGGAACTCAACGACCTTCTTGGTGTTCTCGACATGACGGTCAACGCGCAGAGACAGAGTCTCGGTGCCCTGGAGCAGGATCCAAGCGTTGAACGGGCTGATGCAGGCGCCCTCGTCACGCAGCAGGATGGCGCGGACATAGGTTGCGAAGGCGGCGGGACCGGCAGCCTCGGCAAACGAGACGCCATGGTAGGAGGGGTTGGGCTCGGCGATCTGCTCATACTTGCCGCTCGCCTTCCAATCGAAGTTACCGCCGTCGACGATCACACCACCCAGCGAGGTGCCGTGGCCGCCGATGAACTTGGTTGCGGAGTGGACGACGATGTTGGCACCATGCTCCAGCGGGCGGAACAGATACGGGGTACCGAAGGTGTTGTCGACGACAACCGGCAGACCGTGCTTCTTGGCGATCTCGGAGATGGCGTCGATGTTGGGGATGTCAGAATTGGGGTTGCCGAGCGTCTCGAGATAGATGACCGTGGTGTTGTCCTTGATGGCACCCTCGACCTCTTCCAGGTTATGGGCATCGGCAAAGGTGGTCTCGACGCCAAACTGGGAGAGCGTATGCTCCAGCAGGTTGTAGGAGCCACCGTAGATGGTCTTCTGAGCC
>CABSYW010000058.1 GCA_902482035.1 uncultured Collinsella sp.
GGCCAGCTGGGGAGTAACGTTTCTGGCGATGTTGCGCTCGGCGGTCGCGACCGCCTCGAGCGCCCGGGTGGCACCCGCAACATTCGTCGCGGCGGCAAGCCGACCGATTGTGTCGCGCACGTCTTCGTTCACGACGTCGGCTGCCTCGTCCTGAAGCGTCAGCAGCACGTCGCGCATGAGCGTCCGTGCGCTCGCCAGCGCTTCCATGATACCCGAACGCTCGCGCGCGTTGAGTTCGCGCTTGTTGCGGTCCTCAAGCTGCTTCAATGCTCCACGCGACAGGTAATCGGCATTTTGCTCGAGCACCTTTTCCTGCGTGGACTTGACCTCGGCGAGCGGAGCCTTAACGGCGACGATGAGCGACTTGGCGCGACTGAGCACGTCGGCCTCGTCGGCGGCAATGAGTGAGTCGATGGCACGGACCATCTGACGGCGGGCGTCCTGGCGCTCGGCGCTCTTAAGGAACTCGATGCCGCGCGTGGGACTCCCCGCCACGGCGACCGCCATGCGACAGCGTGCGAGATCCTGACCCGTCGCGCGACTCACGGCCTGCGCGGCCACGGTGGGCGACACCAGCCGAAACGGCACGCACTGACAGCGGCTCACGATGGTGGGCAGCATCACGTCTGCCGAGGTGCCCAGCAAGATGAACATGACGCCCTCGGGCGGCTCCTCGAGTGTTTTGAGCAGTGCATTGGCGGTGTTGGCGCGCAGCTGCTCGGCACGGTCGATGATGTAGACCTTGGCCTTGGCGCGGATGGGAGCCAGCGGCACGTCGTCGAGCAGCTCGCGGGTCTGGGCGATGAGGTAGCCCGTGGCGCTCTCGGGCGTGTAATAGTGCACGTCGGGATGTGTGTGCCGCGCAACGCGCACGCAGCTGTCGCATGCGCCGCAGCCGTCCTGCTCGCACAGGAAGGCCTGGGCGAGCGCCCATGCGGCATCGAGCTTGCCGGCGCCGGGAGCGCCCAAAAACAGGTAGGCGTGCGATGCGCGACCGCTGGCGACGGCATTGGTCAAAAAGTCGCGCACGCGTTCCTGAGTGTCAAGCTTGGCCAGCAGGCTTGCCTGAGCGGGGGCCATGTTACTCGGCCTCCTGGGCAAGCGCGGCGGCGACGGCGTCTTGCGGAATGTCGAGACCGTACGCGCGAACCTGCTCGACCGTCTTCGCAAAGACTTCCTCGATGGTCGCGGTGGCGTCGATGAGTTTTACGCGATTTGGCTCCTCGGCGGCAATGGCGCTAAACCCCTCGTAAACACGCTCCTGGAATGCCATGCCTTTTGCCTCCATGCGATCTGCCGCGCCACGGGCCGCCATGCGTAGCGCCGCCTGCTCGGGCGTGATGTGGTAGACGAGCGTGAGCGCCGGGTGTGTTCCCGCGACGGCCAGGTTATTGGCATCGCACACTATCTGGCGATCGAGGCCGTCGGCAAACGCCTGGTAGCAGGTCGTGGAATCGTAGAAGCGGTCACACAGGACCACCTTGCCGGCCGCGAGGGCGGGAGCTATGACCTCGTGCACCAACTGGGCGCGCGCTGCCTCGTAGAGCAGCAACTCGCAGGTGTCGCCCATCGCCGTATTGGCGGGGTCGAGCAGCAGAGCGCGGATCTTTTCGCTGATGGCGGTGCCGCCCGGTTCGCGCAGGCTCACAACCTGGTGGCCAGCGAGTTCGAGCGCGCGGGCAAGCAGGCGCGCCTGCGTAGATTTACCGGCGCCATCGACACCCTCGAGCGTAATGAAGCTATGTTGAGCGGGCTCAAAAGCCATGGGCGCAGCCCCTTCCTACAAGGCGCGTAAATGCAGATATATCAACCAAGCCATGATACCCCAGTGCTCGGCGCGCCCCAAATCCAACCTAGCCATCGAGGCATCCCCGAAGTTGCGGTGAAATAGGGACTGATTGAAGCTCTGAGACCGCCAAACAGTCCCTATTTCACCGCAACTTATGATGGGGAATTTTGTGTGCTGGGTATAATCGTCGTATTGCATTGAAATGTGGCGAAAGGAGTGGCAATGTCTCGGTATTGCGCCTCGTGCGGCAAGCTTCTTGCAGATAATGCCAAGTTCTGCACCTCGTGCGGTGCACCCGTTGAGCAAACAGCCGCGAGCGATAGCCAGCCCGCTTTCGAGCAGACCGGTTCCCTCGATACGCCGCAAGCCAAGGCGGACGACCCCCTCGCCTATCGCCCCGACC